>DATJAL010000004.1 GCA_035516255.1 Chitinivibrionales bacterium
GCCGAGCGTGTAGCCGGGTTCCGTCGCATGCAGCGTGTCCACCACGGCCGCGAGTTTTTCCAGTTTGGTCTGGAATTCGGGCGCCTTTTGAGCGACCGTCCCCCCCGAGCTGCGCGAAAGCGGCTGCAGGAGTATAACAGAGGCAACGCCGTTGATTGAAACATGGAGCAGATAGAACTGCGACGATATGCCTGTCATGTTAATGGACGTGGAGTAGTTGCCCTTGGACTGGGGGCTGTTCATCAGGTCTTTCACAAACCGGCCGGCCAGATCGTAAAGGCTCATTTTCACCCATGCCTTGTCCTGGGGTACGCTGAACAACACTTTGCCGCTCACATACTCGGGCTTCGAGAATGCGTCGCCGCGTATTACCAGGCTTGGGACAATGGTGCTGACGTTGCACGCGGTCCCCGTTCCGAGATGATATTGCCCGTTGGCGTCGGTGGTGGTATAGTACGGCTGATTGTTGCCGAACGCGGCAAACCTTGCGACAGCCAGCCTGACCAGGGTGTTTGTCAGCGGCTTGCCGCCCGGATCAGTCACTCTTCCGCAGAGGTCAACGGTCTGGGAAAAAGACATTACCGCAAGTAAAGCGATTGCCAGAAAACATGTTGATGTTCTTTTCATCGTTCTCCCCCTTTTTGTTCGGTAAAAAATGACGGTCTATTGATATCAATTACAATCTTTTCCAATTCCTCCTTTTCTAATAAATCATGAAATATTTGTTAATCGTTAAAGTGCGGTCACTCGATAAAAACGTTTTCAAACAATAGGAATTTACAACAATAAATTTTAAAAGCACAGAAAAAAATCTTATTTAAATATCAGAATCGATACCTCGCTTTGATTAACGGAGCAAAAAGGAAGGTCACCTGACGAACCGGATACTGGAATTTCAAATCGAAAGGTGACCTTCATATTCCACAAATTCGCTAAAGATTTACCATCCAATCGCAATTGCCAGCCACTGAACATTTCCCTGTCCCAAATATGCCGCATGTCCGCCATCGTCATCATAGGGGAATCCGTAGCATTTGTTATATAATGACCTGCGGTGGCACCAATAGGAAAAGTAGTTGCATGGCGGTGCCTTATAGTAATTGGTGTCGTTGTACCAGTTCGCATTATTCGTGCCTTTTGGTAGCGTTCCGACGTGCCTGTTAATGCAGGCGCAATAATCAGGCGAGCTGCCCATCCCTCCGTTTCCACACTCAAAAATGCCGACGGCAGTAGTCGGAGCAGGGCCGGGGTTATAGACCGCAACCGAATCCTCATACCTAGTGAAGTAATCCACATAGGGGCCGCCTGTGCCAAAATAATTAACAGGCGAGGTATGGGGCGCCCAGATGTTTGCATTATCATGCGTGGCTAAACCGGTGAATTCTTTGGGCACCTCATTAAGGTATTCATCGAACTTTGCCTGGCGAGACTGGTAAAACACTTCATATGCGTCGCCCAGCGCATTGTCCTGACCGTTGGAGCTGTGGACCCGAAAGGTTATCGGGAGCCTCCATCCGTCCACGCGGGTGGTATTGCCCATCCAGGTGCCGTTGTAATTGACTTCGACGAAATCGAAGTACCTGTTGTTCGAGTCGGTGGGAGCGACCCAAATGTAAAACCTTCCGCCGCCGCTGGGAATCTGAACCGTGGGCTGAGTGGCAATAGAGGTCTTGGCGCCATTCTGCTGAATGCTCCAATAAATCTTGCTGTCCGGGAACGCGCCGTTCGTCCTGTTCAGGATGACATAAGAAGCATTCGTCGGATAGGAAGCTGTGTTCCCCCAAAAGGCGGTTGTATCGCCGTTCCATGTTGTTGTCTTTGTCAACACGAAGTCGTGCGGGCCCGACAACGCGTCAATGGCCAAAACGCCGATTGAATACCCGGGCTCGGTTGCGTGCAGCGTGTCCACAATTGCCGTAAGCTTTTCCAGCTTGGTCCGGAATTTGGCATTTTGAGCTGCGTTTGTTCCCTGAACGCGGGAGAACGGTTCTAACTTAAAAACAGACGAGGCCCCGTTGACGGTGACCTTGAGAAGATAGTATTGGGACGAAACACTGCGGGTATCTATCCATACTCCGTAATTGCCCTTTAATAAACGGCTGTTCATGATCTCTTTTACGAACCGTCCGGCCAGGTCAAACACGCCTATTTTGACCTGGAGATTGTCCCGCGGAATGCTGAACAGAACCTGTCCGCCGATATAGGCGGGCTTCGAAAACGCATCAGATTTTGCAATGCCGGCCTGTTGAAAGACGACAGGGGTGGTGCAGGTACCGGTCCCCAGGTGGTAATAACCGGTGTTGTCGGTCTTGGTGATAATGGCATTCTGCCCAAAACCGTTGTCCATCGTTGTCTGGCCCAGCCTGACTATGGTGTTGGTAAGGGGGTTTCCCGCCTGGTCGGTGACTTTTCCGCAAAGATTGATTGCTGTTTGGGAGAAAACAGAGCCCGCCATGAACACTGCGATCAGGAACGTTGTTGCATTTTTCTTCATTTCGTCCTCCTCTTTTCGTTGATCGAGACATTTCGAAATCGAGCAACACCGCAAAATATCAGTGATAAAGATCCATTACCAGCCTATGGCAATTTCAAACCATTGGACGCCGCTGACGCCCCCAACAATTCCCGATTGGTTGCAATCGTCGTCATAGGGGAACCCGTATTGCAGATTATTTTGGGCCCTCCTGTGGCACCACTTGGAATAGTAGCTGCAGGGGTAACCCCGGTAGAACTTTGTAGAATCACACCACTGGGCCTGCGGAAGGGCGCCGACACGTCTGTTATAGTTGCCGCCCCAGGTCGCCGAATTGCTCAGCGGTCCCGCGCATGCGAAAATGTTGAATGGGGTCGTTTTAGCAGGCGGGCCACCGACGCCATGAGCAATGCACGTGTCCTGATACTTGTCGAAATATGTCGCGTACACGCCGCCCGTGTTGAAATAGTTGGTCGCGGTCATGTGCGGGGCATAGATATTGGCAAAATTCTGCGTCGCCATACCGGTAAATTCCTTGGGCACCTCATTCTTGTATTCATCGAACTTCGCCTGACGAGACTGATAGAACATTTCGTAAACGTCTCCGCGGTCGTAATTGCGGGAGGCAGTATGGATCCTGTATGCGAGGGGAAGTCTCCATCCGTCCACTCTGGTGGTGTTGTTCCCGTTTATGGACCCGTTTCCGACGGCATATTCGACAAAATCGAAGTACCGGGAATTGGAGTCGTTGGGGTCAATCCAAATGTAGAACCTTCCTCCACCGGTCACCGTGACAGATTGCTGTTTGTCAAGACGGGTCTTTGTTCCATTCTGCTGAATGCTCCAATAAATCTGGCTGTCCGCCCAGGCGCCGTTGGTCCTGTTGAGAACAACGTAAGTGACGCCGCCGGTGGCCACCGGGAAGCCGCTCCCCCAGAAGGCGACGGTGTCGCCGTTCCATGTGGTGTTCCTTGTCAATGTGAAATCATTAGGTCCGGTGAGCGACTGGATCGGCAGCACGCCGATCGAATAGCCGGTCATGGTCGCGTGGATCGTGTCCACCACGGCCGCGAGTTTTTCCAGGCGGGCCGTAAATCCAGGGGAATTCCGCACGGCTGCGACGGAAGAATTCCGTGAAACGGGGTTGAGCCGTAACACCGAGGAGTGGCCGTTGATGGTCGCGCGGAGCAGGAAGAACTGGGAAGAAATTCCGCGCATGTCAATTGACACTGCATAATTGCCCTTGGACTGCAGGCCGTTCACGATGGTCTTTACGAACCGGCCGCCAAGATCATACAGGTCCAACTTTACCCAGGCATTGCCTTGCGGCACGCTGAAAAGGACCTTTCCATTTGAGAAAATCGGGCGCGAGAAGGCATCACCCCTCACGATATTGCTTGCGGGGATTGTGTTGACTTTGCATTGTCCATCACCCAACTGATAATGCCCACTTTGGTCCGTAAGGGTCATATAAGGGGCTGGTCCGAACCCGCTATCAAACGTTGTCTGGCCGAGCCGGACAACAGCGTTGACAATAGGTTTTCCCGTTTGATCTGTTATCGTTCCGCACAGGCTGACCGTTGTCTGTGAAAAAACCGAACCGGCGAAAAACGCCACCATCAACACGCCTAAAGCCTTCCTCATGGTCTCCTCCTTTTTAATTTAGTTTATAATGTCCATTCCTATCTGACAACCACGTTCCTCTGGGAGAGCAATTCCCTCCCCGACTTAAGAACCGCGATGAATGCCCCTTTTGCAACCCCGGCAAGCGGCATGGTGCCGGCCGGGCCCTTCACTTCCGATTGAGCCACCAGTCGCCCGGAAAAACTGTAAAGGCCGAGCCACAGGTGATCTGAACGAGTTCCCGAAATGGAATATCTCAGGAGGTTGCCTCTCCCCGCTCGAATTCCGTCGGAAATGACGCTTGACAGATTCATTGACGCCCTCCACGAAACCGCGCTCCCCTTGTCGGCAAAGTACCCGAACTCGATCACGTAGTCCGGCCCGACGCCGTTTGAGTAGATGCATTGGTCAAGGCTTGCCAGGTCGTCGTAGGCATAGCTGTACGCCCACGGGCAGGCGTCCTTGAACAATTTCGAATACGACGTGGCATGGCAGGTTTGCGGAACACTGTACGCGCCCGTGCAGCAGAACGAGTCGGCCCGGAATTTCGAGCACGCGCTGAGGCACTGCACCACGTCGCCGTTGGTGCCCTTCACCTGGAGCTCGGGCGGGCAATTCGGAAGAAGGTCTTTTGTGCAGCCCACGGTGTCGCACATGTAGGCGGCCGTGGTCGTGGTGAAGGTCCCCTTTACCGGGAACATCCGCACGGGAAGGTTGTATCCGTCAACAAGGCTCACGTCGTACCAGTCGTCGTTGCCGCCCGCGCCCAGGGTCCATTCGGCGAGCGACAGTGCGCCCATGTTGGTGGTGCCCGGATAGGTGCCGGAACAGCGTGCCGAAGCCCATCCCATCGCGTGTTCAATCACGATGCTGTCGCCGGGGTTCATGACCCTGTTCGCGTAATTTGAAAGTTCCAGGGTAAACGACTTGGTGAGATGATTCATGATGATGATATGGCGTACGGTCTGGCCCGTGGAGTCCTTGTGCGGCCAGCCGGTGGCATCCTGCGAGAATGCCGGCCCGACAAAAAAAGCCGATACTAAAATTACGCAAAAACCTTTTCTCATCATCCCTCCTCCGGTAAGCCCCCCCTCTCGGTCATAAAAACAACCAGGGCTTTTTATTCAACGATTTTCCGGCAAACCCCCTTTTCTATTTTTTATTTAATCGCTAAAGTATAAATAAATTTTTTCCCTTCAATTTAAAAGAATGGGCGGTCTATTTGCGCGATTTACAATATAAATATAATTTAATCAATTATTAATGAATTGTCTTAAAAATATTTGTCGATTTAACAAAATTGTACTCATTTTGTATACGTATTTCGCTCATGTTCGCGCCCCTTTCGCCGCTTTTTCACGCGCTTTATTGTAAGCCCCCACCACCGTGTTTTCAAGATCGGAATAGGAATCCGCATCCATATACTTCCGTAACGCCACCCGGTTCAGTTTGAATCCTTTGTAAGCGTCCCACAACTTGTTTTTCGCCACGAACTGCCTGAGCTTTTTCGCGTATTCCTTCACCTGCTTTCGTTTGTCTTCGAGCTCGTCGTAGGCCGACACCACCTCGTTGCGCAGCGTGGCGAATTCCGATTCGGAAAGATATTGCTCGAGCGTCTGCCTGGAATTCTGAAAGGCGCGGTACGCGTCGTCCAGCCGCCCCTTGTCCATCATCTGCCGGATAGCTGCCGCGGTCGCATGCGCCTCACGCCTTCCGGTGACCGCGGCGCTGTAGGCGTGCTCGACCTTGGCATGCACCTGGGCATATTCATCGTGCGGCAGGAAGCGTGAAAGAGAGACTTCGTTCATGGTGAATTCGGCGCGGGCCTCGACGCTCTTGTTCTGCCAGAGCATGCGGTTGATGGCGGACACAACCGCCCGAGCCCTTTTACGCTTCTGTAAAAACGCATCGTTTGCCGCGCGCACGCCGCTTTCAAGCTTCGCAAATTCAGCTTTGTCAATATAATGACGCAGGTAATCACGTTTTTCATCGAGAAGGGCGCCGGCGGCGTCGGCACGGTCCTGTGCGACCATGTCGCGCAGTTTCCGGGCGAGTGCCTGAGCCCTGGATGCCTCCTTTTCGTAGTCCTCCTTTGCGCGCGTGGCATTTGCGGCGACCGATTTATAGGTCTTGGCATTAAGGAACTCGGCAAGGTAGGCGTCTTTCCGCTTGAAAAGGTCGTATGCGGAGTCGCCCTGGTCCTGCTCAATGAAACGGTTGATCGCCCCCGCGATGCGCAGCGCATCGCCCCGCTTGTCCTTCAGCTGGTCGTTGAATTTTTCAACGAGCGTCTTGATCGCGGTGAACTCGTTGGGTTCGAGATAGAACCGCAGCTCGTTCTCGAGGGTGTCGAAGGCGGCGTAGGCGTCTTCGATCCGTTTCTGCACGATCATCTCACGGACATTCGAGGCATGTTTTTCCGCGCGCGCCTTGCCAACGGCATACTTTCTGTCGGCTCGCGCCACCGAGGAATCGAGGCCGGCGATGGTCTTTGCGTCAACGTACTTTTTGAGCTCGGGCCGCGCTGCCTGGTATTGGTCCCAGGCAAGGTTCCCTTTGTCTTTGTCAACGAGATCGCGGATCTGGCGGACCGTCGAAGACGCCCACCCGCTGCGTTCGCGGAACGCCGCGTGCGCTCCGTTCACCCTTTTTCCCAGCGAGTCGGCCCTCGGGTCGTCGCCGCAGTAGAAGTCTATGTCATCCTGTGCATGGGTGTAAACGGCATAGGCGCGCTCGATTTTGTCCTGGCTCAGCAGCGTTTCGACCTCGCTCATGGCCGAGCGCGCGGCAGCCCGGTTCGATTCGAAGGCCTTTTCCGCCGCGGCAGCCTCACGCCCGAGTTTCGCTGCCTCGACCGCCCCGAGATATTTTTCGAGCTGCAACTGCTCTTGCTGATAAAGCTGGTGCGCTTTTTTGCCTTCGCGGCGCGCGATGAGATACCCGATGGTGCGCGAGGTCTGGTCGGCCTGCCGTTTTTCGGCAAGATACCCGTTATAGGCTTTTTCGAGACGGTCATTGCATTCAAGGAAGCGTCTGTCGTCGGCCAGGTCGCGCCGCACGCGGTCTTTGTTGTCCTCGAAAAGCAGGTGCGCGTCCTCAACCTTTCCGCGGTCCACCAGGGAATCCACCCGGGCCACGACGCCGCGTGCCCTGTCCCTGCGGACCGCCGCGTCCTGGCTGGCGCGCCGGGCCGAGGCCTCGAGCGACGCGAAATCCTTTGCGTCAAGGTGCTGGGAAAGCAGGAGGTGGTTCTCGTTGAAGCGCGCATATGCCGTATCGCCCATGCCTGCCTTGACAAGAGACACTATGTCGCGGCGGCACAATTCGGCCAGCTTCCTTTTGTCCTGCAGCGCGTTGTACGCGTCGGTCACCTGTTTCTTGAGGCCGTCGAATTCGTCTTTGGCAAGGCCCGCCTCAAGGCCGGAGCGCGATTTTTCAAAGGCAACGTACGCGTCCTCGACCTTGTTGCCGACTATCTCGGCACGGATGTCACGCGCGAGCCGGTTTGCCTCTTCCTGGCGCCGGCTGAGCGCGGCCGACGCTTGCTGGACCTTTTCCTCAAGCGCCCGCAAGTCCTCCCGGTCAAGGTAGCGCTCAAGGTCGGGCCGCGATTTGCCGAGCTCGTCGCTCGCCTCGGAAATTTTGTCCCTGTCAAGCAGGCTTTCGATCTTCTGGGCCTGCTCGGAAGCCTGGCCGCGCTCGTTCTTCTCCTGCTGGGAGGCGGTTTCAACCGCTGATTTCAGGTTTTCGAACGCGGGCCGGTCAAGCACCCGCGCCATGCTCTCCTGGTAAATAGAGAAAACCGTCTGTGCCTCCTCGGTTTTTCCCTGGTCAAGAAGCGCCCGCACCTTGGCGGCCATGAGGACCGCCTTGGCATTGGCGCGGTCGGCAGCCTCGGCGCGTTCCTGCGGTGCAACGGCAGGCATGGTGTCGCGCTTTGGAGGTGTTATCTCCACCGGCGGAGGCAGCTCGGGTTCAGGCTTGGCCGCAGGCCGCGGAGGTGGCGGCGGCGGAGTCTCAGCAGGCGGCTTTTCCGCAACAGCCGGTTTGGTCGGTGGTGGCGGAGGCGAAGGCGGAGCAGGCGGAGAAGGCGCGGGCGGCGGCGCGGCCACGGGCGCTGGCGCGGGCGGCGCAGGCGCCGGGGCAGACGATAATTCCTTTGTTTCTTCCTCGGCGGGCGAGCTTTCGATGATCGCCTCGTCCACCGGCGCGAGCTCCGCCTCGGAAAGCCCGTATTGTACCGCCAGGGTCTGCCGGTATTCGTTGCCCGCGCTCCGGCCGCTCTTCGCCACGATGGCAAGGTTCACCTTGACGAGCGAATCCACCTTCTGCTTGACGGCCGCGTTGAGCGAGGCGACGCGGGCCTCGTAGCCTTTTTTTTCTTCCTTGGAGAGCGTCTTCTTGTATTTGTCAATTTTAAAGGATATCAGTGAAATCTGCTCGCGCGCCTTGCGCACCTCGCCGGCGGCGATGGCGTCGCTGGCCTTCTTGAAATACCCGTCGAGGTTCGCCGCGATCTCCTGG
Source organism: Chitinivibrionales bacterium (assembly GCA_035516255.1). Classification (NCBI taxonomy): domain Bacteria; kingdom Pseudomonadati; phylum Fibrobacterota; class Chitinivibrionia; order Chitinivibrionales; species Chitinivibrionales bacterium. Next base: position 8,621 of record DATJAL010000004.1, read on the forward strand.
GGCGTGATGGCGAACAGGTCTTCGCTCGCGGCCCATGCCGGGCCGGGCATCACACCCATAAAAGGCAACGCGAGCAGCACCGCCGCGGCAATGCAACAAAGCGGCCGCGGGGATCGCGCCCTTGACCAAGCGACGCCGATGCCGCCCCTTCGCCTGCTCATAACTTTTTTCCCGAGCCGCCGTGCCCCGACCTGCTCGCGGTGCGAGGGCCCGACGCCTTTTTCTTCACCAGGTACCGTTTGACCCAATAGGTGCTTGACGCCTGCACCTCCATGTCCTTGAAGTGGCACGTGGCGGTCACCTTGCCCTCGGAGTTGAATGGAATGTTTACAAGATACACGAGGATTTTGCCGTTCTTGTCCGTGGTGTAGCAGGAAATGTCGGTGGAACCGGAGTCGATCTCGTTTGCGATGTCGGGCAGTTTGCACGAGAAGTTCCCGGAGGTCGCGGTCAACACGATGATCTGGTTGGGGATCGCGGCGCCGCCGTCGTAGCGCAGCGTTGCCTCCACTTTGCCGTGGCCGACCTGGTCGGCGGAATCGCACGGATACACCGATGTCTTCACAGACAGCCGGATGCCCTCCCCGCCCTCGGCCCATGCGGATGCGGCAAGGGACGAAAGCAGCGCGAGCACCGTCACTATTTTCTTCACGTTAAAACTCCAGGTGTTTCCCGCCCTATGCTTTCCCGTCCTTCTTAATGAACGGCGAAAAAAGCTCTATGGGCAGCGGCAGGATCGCCACCGTGCTGTGTTCGGCTGAAATCTCGCGCATGGTCTGAAGGTAGCGCAGCTGCAGCGCCATGGGCTGGGACGCGATCATGGCGCCCGCCTGCACGAGTTTTTCCGCTGCCTGGAACTCGCCCTCGGAATTGATGATCTTTGCGCGGCGCTCGCGCTCGCTCTCGGCCTGGCCGGCCATGGCGCGCTTCATGGCCTCGGGCAGCATCACGTCCTTCACCTCGACGGTGGTGACCTTGACGCCCCACGGCTCGGTCTGGCGGTCGATGATCTCCTGGAGCCGCTGGTTGATCTTTTCGCGCTGCGCGAGCAGCTCGTCGAGCTCGGCCTGGCCGATCACGCTCCGCAGCGTGGTCTGCGCGATGAGCGACGTGGCCTTGTAGAAATACTCCACCTTGATGATGGCGTCGATGGGATTGATGACGCGGAAGTAAACCACCGCGTCGACGCTCACCGGCACGTTGTCGTGGGTCATCATCTCCTGCTTGGGCACGTCGATGGTGACCACGCGCAGGTCCACCTTCACCATGCGGTCGATGATGGGCCAGAGCCATATAAGTCCGGGCCCCTTGGCCCTCTTGAGCCTCCCCAGCCGGAAAATCACGGCGCGCTCGTACTCGCGCAGCACGCGCACCGCCTGCGGCACCACCACGATGAACAGCACGGCAATGAGCACCACCCAAATCAACATGTGCGACACCATAGTCATACCCCCTGTTTGTTTGGTTTTGGTTTTATTTTCAGCGTGAGTCCCTGAACGCCGATGACTTCGACTGTTTCGCCTTTGTCAACAGGTGTTTCGCTCACCGCGTTCCAGTATTCGCCCTCGAAAAATACCTTGCCGCCCTTCGCGTCCACCGCGGATTCCGCCACCGCGGTCTTGCCTTTCATGGCCTCGGCGCCGGTCTTTTTCGGCGCGAGCTGCGCCCGCAGCCCCGCGCCCACGATAAAGGAAAAGAAACCGGCCGTGATCACCGACGCGGGGATGATCAATGCGAGCGACAGGCGGAACGCGGAGTTTCCCGTGTCAAACAGCATGATGGAGCCGATGATGAAGGCGATGATCCCTCCCCCGGTAAGCACACCGTGCGTGGGTGCAAAAATGTCGACGATGAACAGGGCGATGGCGAGCACGATGAGGACGACGCCCGTGATGTTCACCGGCAGGATGGACGACATGAACAGGGCAAGCACCAGCGCGATGACGCCGGCTACCGCGGGCAGCACCGAGCCCGGGTTGCTCAGCTCGCCGATGATGCCGTAGATGGCGATGAGCATGAGCACGTACATCACCTCGGGGCCCCACAGCCGCTGGAACACCTTCTCCCGCATCAGCATGGGGATTTCGTTGATCTGCGCTCCTGCGGTATGAAGCACCCTGCCGCGTATGGCGCGTCCGTCAACCTGCTTGAGCAGGCTGTCCGCGCTGGGCGCGATGACGTCGATCACCTTGAGCTCGAGCGCCTTCTCCGCGGTGATCGCGGCGCTCTGGCGCACCGATGCCTTAGCCCACTCCACGTTGCGGTTGCGCTTGCTGGCGATCGATTCGATGAAGGTCGAAGCATAATTCTCGAGTTTATTTTTCATCACGGAATCGCCGGACCCGGCTCCCCCGCCGCCCATTTCAACCGGGTGCGCTGCGCCGATGCTCGTGGCCGGCGCCATGGCCGCGATGTCGGCCGCGAGCGTGATGAAGCATCCCGCGCTCGCCGCGGTCGCGCCCGCGGGCGTGATATACACCACCGTGGGCACCTTGGGCTCAAGGAGGAGCTCAACGATTTCTTTCGTGGAACTGAGCAGGCCGCCCGGCGTGTCGAGCTCGATGATGAGGCAGGCATAGTGTTCCTGGGCGGATTTATCGAGCGCGCGCTTGATGTAACTCGCGGTGATGGGCCCGATGGCGCCGTTGATCTTGATCAGGCCGACGCGTTCGGCGGGAAAAGCAAGCGCGGTGATGAAAAGCAACGAGATGGCTGACAGGAAAAACCTTCGTTTGAGGAATTGATGAAGCGGCAGATAAAGGTTAAAACGAGATTTCATTTCATCCCCCAGGGTTTCGTCCGAATCGCGGTCACCGGCATGAACTAATATAATTTTTCATCTATTTATAATGGATTTTTTCTACATCTCGTTCATGACACCTCCGCCTCCGTCGCTTATAAAACCGCCGTTGATTATTTTTCCGATACCTATGGATAAAGCCCCTGATGCGCTCACGGAATTCGAAAACGCCCTTTCCAAAAAGCAGCGCGCAATGTTCCGCGGCCTTAACACGCCTGAAAAAATCCAGCGCTTCCTCGACACGGTCGGATATTCCGACGCCGACACTTATTTCTGCCCGCTCACGCTCGTAAAAAAAAACATGGGCGGCTGTTTTGAGGGCGCGCTCTTCGCCGCCTGCGGCCTGCGGAGGCTGGGGCTTCCCTCGCTGATCGTGGAACTGACTTCCGAAAACGACGACGACCACATTCTTGCCGTCTATAAGCTCAACGGGTTCTGGGGCGCGATGGCCAAGTCGATTTTTCCCGGCCTGCGTTCGCGCCAGCCGGTGTACCGCACGATGCGCGAGCTCGTCATGTCGTATTTTGAATTTTATTTCAATCTGAAGCGGCGGCACACCCTGCGCGGCTATTCAGCGCCGCTCAACCTGAAAAGTCTTGACAAGAAGAGATGGATGACGAGCGACAAGGCGATCAGCCTTGTGGGCAGGGCGCTTGACAATACGCGCCACTCTACGCTTTTTCCCTTGCAGCTCGGAAGGAGGCTGGCAGCGGTTGATCCGTGGACGTTCCGCGCCGGCATGCTGGGGACCGACCGGTCGAAAGTATATCACTCGTAATACCGTGCTTTCGGAATATTTGACAAAGTACTAACACATGCCCTGCGCATGCAATTATATTTTTTACGTATCTGCGAATGCAGAACCCGTTTGCCCGCGGTGAAAGCGGGAAACGGAAAACCAGACCCGCACTCCGATGATTTCCGGCAAAGGTTTTTTCGAGATACCGATTCTCTCTTTTCTACCTCCTGCTCGTCTCCATCAGAAATAGCGCGTCACCACAATCATATTCCCCCAAAAGGAAGGTTATGAGTTTTTCAACTATCGGTTTATCCGATGCCATGCAGCAGAGCGTATCCAATTCCGGATACGCCGCCCCGACCGAAATCCAGAGGAAGGCGATCCCTCCCGCGATCGCGGGCAGGGACATCATCGGCTGTGCGCCCACCGGCACGGGCAAGACGGCCGCTTTCGTGCTTCCCATTCTCCAGAGGCTTGAAAAGCCGGCCGGAACAGGGAACAACGGCCGTTTTCCGAGGGCGCTCATCCTCACGCCCACCCGCGAACTGTGCCAGCAGATCGAGGACTCCGTCCGCACCTATGGCCGCAACACCAGATTCAGGGCGGTCTCCATTTACGGCGGGGTCGACATCGAACGCCAGTTCCGCGGCCTGCGCCAGGGCGCGGATATCGCCGTTGCAACACCCGGCCGGCTGCTCGACCATTGCGAGCGCCGCAGCATCGACCTCACGCACGTCGAAATACTGGTGCTTGACGAAGCGGACAGGATGTACGACATGGGCTTTATCCATGACGTGCGGACCATTATCGCCAAAGTGCCGAGGCAGCGCCAGACCATGCTCTTTTCCGCGACAATGTCCCGGGAAATCCGGCGACTCGTCGCGGAGATCCTTGTCGATCCCCTGTATATCGAAGTGGGCTCGCCCGGCGCTCCCGTGGGGACCGTGGCGCAACATTTTTATTCGGTCCCCCAACCCACCAAGATGGACCTGCTCATGCACATACTGGCCAGCGAACCCACCGGCCCCATGCTGGTGTTTTCGCGCACCAAGCACGGCGCCGACAGGATATCCAGGCGCCTCGAGCGCAGCGGCATCAGGTGCGCTGCCATTCATTCGAACCGTTCGCAGAACCAGCGCAGGCACGCGCTCGAAGGGTTCAGGCGCGGCGAGTTCAAGGTGCTCGTGGCCACGGACCTTGCGGCCCGCGGCATAGACGTGGACGGCATTTCACACGTGGTCAACTACGACACGCCGGCGTTCGCCGAGGACTATGTCCACCGGATCGGCAGGACGGGCCGCGCCGAAGCCTCCGGCATCGCGCTTACCTTTGTTTCAGGCGAGGAACAAAGTTATCTTAAAAAGATCGAACAGTTCACCGGCAAGCGCTGCGACCTCAAGCGGTATCCGGGGTTTTTCATTCCGGGCCGCGTGGACGCGGAGCCCGCGGTGCAGGCGGAGCCTTTTTTCAAGAGGAAACGGCAGTATTACCGCAAGGTGAGGTTCGCCTAAAAAAAAGTTCCAGGTTTCAGGTTCCAGATTACAAATTTACGGAATGAGCGTTTATCCTGTAAACCTTTAATCTGCAGCCTGGAATCTGGAACTGTTTTTTCCGACGCCTGTCTCACGGCATTAAATCATAGGACGGATAATGTCTTTTGAACAGCTCACCCCGGATGTCATATTGTCTTCGGTCGAAAAGGCCTGCGGAATAAAACTCACAGGCCTGACCATTGCCCTCCCCAGCTACATAAACCGTGTTTATGAACTCCGCGCCGAAGACGGCGCAAAACTCATCGTCAAATTCTACCGTCCCGGCCGCTGGACCCTTCAGGCCGTCCAGGACGAGCACCGGTTCGTGCTTGACTGCCAGGAGGCCGAGCTTCCGGTGGTGCCTGCATTGCCGCTTAAAAACGGCTCCACTATCGGGGAGAATGACGGCATTTTGTTCGCGGTGTATCCCCGGCGCGCGGGAAGGCAGTTTGAGATCAACAGCGACGGGGACTGGTCGCGGCTCGGCTCGCTCGTGGCGCGCATGCACCTGTGCGGCGAAAAACGAAACGCCGGGGGACGCATCCTCATGCATCCCCGCATGTCAACGAAGGCGGACGTCGATCACCTGTGCGGCGCGGTGATCCCGGAAAAATTCCGCGGTGCCTACGGCGCTGCGGCCGGGCAGCTCATCGATGCGGCCGCGCCGCTCTTCGACGGCCTCGAACGCATCCGCATCCACGGGGACTGCCACCGGGGCAATATTCTTGACAGGCTGGAACAGGGCCTGCTCCTCATCGACTTTGACGACATGGCCATGGGCCCGCCCGTGCAGGACCTGTGGCTCCTGCTCCCGGACCGCGCCGCGAAATCGTCGCGCGAAATCGGGCTGTTCCTTTCGGGATACGAGCGGTTCAGGAAGTTCGACCGCGCAAGCGTCCGCTGTATCGAGGCGCTGCGCGCCATGCGCATGATCTACTTCCTCTCCTGGTGCAGCAGGCAGGTGGATGATTTCCAGTTCAAGCGGAATTTCCCGGATTGGGGAAGCGACAGGTTCTGGCAGACGGAGATCAATGATTTACGGGAGCAGGTGGGACTGGTGATAGACAAGATGGAGAGCTCTGGCCGCGATTATCTATGACAAAAGGAAAACTCCATTGCAGAGACGCAGTGAACGCAGAGAAAATAAAAAACAGAGTTGGAAGTTGAAGGTTGTAAGTTGAACGTAACGTAACGAAACATAAAA
>DATJAL010000005.1 GCA_035516255.1 Chitinivibrionales bacterium
CATACAGAACTGAATCCATTTTCTCTCAAAGATGCAATAGAACGAAAACTCAAAGCCATTTTCAAACAAGTCTTGGTTACCTCATTTGTGAGACGACGACTTTGAGCCTTCGGTTACCTTTTTAAATGAGCCGATACGTTAATGACAGGGACGGACGTTCCCCGCACCTTTCGGCGGTTCTTTCTTACCCGGGCCTTGCCCCGGGCTGCAATATTTTGCCCTTACAATGTTCAAGATCTCCATAGAGCGATTTATTGACAAAAGGTATTTTATGTTTTTCATTCCGTATAATTGACAAGATCCGTTTACAGTTTCAAGATTAACAGTTCTTTGAAATTAGGGCATTGGTTACCAGCCGAAGTCGTATAATGAGGTTGCTGAAACTCGCCTCATGGAACTCCACGCTTTGGGACGGTAGTCCGGGGGACGGCGCGCTCTATGATATTTCCGTGGAGGCCTTGTCCGACACCGAGGTAAGGTTGACAGGAAGGAAATCCGGCGAGATCGTGACCATCGTGTGGTAGGCCGGCGACATTCACCCGGAGCGTTGCCCCGGGCTATCACTATTCCGCCCTTACAGGGCTTAAGATTTATAACAGCAATTATTGACAAAAGGCATTTAGAACTTATGATTCCGCAATCCTCGATCTGGATTCTACAATTCTTCATTGAACCCTTTCCCCCGTTCCAGCGACTATTATATTCCCTGGCAAAGGAGCGCCCATGAAACCGTCAAAATCGCTCATTTATCTGCTCATCGGTCTTTGTCCCGTTCTTTCCCTTTATTGCGGCACCGAGCCCCTTAATCAGGCTCCAAGCGGGCCGGACAACAACGGCGTCGTCACCACCCAAGAAGGCTCGATAACGGTCCAGGCGTGCGGCACCAGGGACACCCTTCCCTCCGCATCCGACCAGGACATTGCCGCGCTCGTAAAAGGTAATACCGATTTCGCGTGCGACATGTACAAGAAGCTTTCGGCCGCGGGCAACACGTTTTTTTCTCCGTACAGCATTTCAATCGCGCTCGCCATGACCTGGGCTGGTGCGCGCACCGAAACCGAAGCGCAGATGGCATCGGCGCTCCATTTCACGCTCGACCAGACAAAACTCCACCCTGCTTTTGACGGCCTCGACCTTGCGCTCAAGGCGCGCGCGAATAACGACGGCTTCGATCTGAACATCGTGAACCAGCTCTGGGGCGAGAAGACCTATTATTTTCTGCCGGATTTTCTCAAGACGCTCAGCGTGAATTACGGCGCGGCATTGCGGTTGCTTGATTTTATCAACAACCCGGAGCCGTCGCGGGTCACCATCAACGCCTGGGTGAGCGGCCAGACCAACGGCAGGATACAGGACCTCATCCCGAGCGGCGAGATCACGCCTGCCACGACGCTGGTATTGACAAATGCGATATACTTCAACGCGCAGTGGGCCGACACGTTCCAGAAGGAAATGTCCATGAACCAGACGTTCTACCGGAACAACGATACCGTATCCGCGCCGTTCATGCACCAGGAGGCCACGTTCAGGTACGCCGCGAGCGCCGACTTTGACGCGCTCGAGCTGCCGTACAAGGGCAACGAGCTTTCCATGCTGTTCATTCTCCCGGCAGCGGGAAAAATGGCGTCAGTCGCGTCGTCGCTCACGGCGGATTTCATCGCCGGGCTGTCCGGCTCGCTCGCGGCGCAAAAGGTGATCGTGGCCATCCCGAAATTCAAATTCGCCACCCCCTCCTTGAGCATCAGGGACATCCTCGTCTCCCTGGGAATGGCCGACGCCTTTTCCCCCGGCGTCGCAGACTTTTCAGGCATCGACGGCACGCGGTCGCTGTCCATTTACGACGTGCTGCACAAGGCGTTCGTGGCCGTTGACGAAAGGGGAACCGAGGCGGCCGCCGCGACCGCGGTCATCGTCGTTGGGACGTCGATTGAAATGCCGCCGCCGGTGCAGTTCACGGCGAACCGGCCCTTCATCTTCCTCATCCGCGACAACGTCTCCGGCGCGGTGCTGTTCATGGGCAGGCTTGAAGATCCGGTGATCAATTAAGAAATTTAAAATGAATTGGGCGTTCCCCTTCCTCGCACGAAGGTGCGAGGAAGGGTCGGCTGTCCTTCCTAACGCGCGGCACTCAGCACGTATGCCGCTTTTGTAAATTCCTTATCAACATGACGGTGGTCGCCGGTCGGCAGTCAGGAATCAGCAAAACAAGATACAATCTATTACTTTTCAACTTTCAATGCGCCGTTGATGTTGGTCTCTCCGCTGGTGGGTTCCGTCCACGATGGCTTATAGACCAGATCGCCGCCCGTAGCGTCCGTCATGAGGACGTCTTTTATGATGTCGATTCCTCTCTTGCTCCCGTAGGTCTGAGCCAGTCCCAGAAAGGGCAGGTACGCCTGACGCGGTTCGCTGTCCAAGGTTGGATGCACGGTCTCGAAATACTGTGTGTAATAGTATTGCGTGGTCGTGGTATCGAAATATAAATGCTCGCGGAATACTTCAATTCCCACCTCCGCATTCGGCTGCTTCGCCAGGATGGTGTCGAGCAGGTCCTTTGCCACGTTAAACCGCGCGCCCGTCGGGTCGTTGCCGTTAGGGCCTTTCATGCTTCCGGTGTTGTCGATGACAAACAGGATGGAAGGCACGCCCGCCGGCCCTTCGATGCACACGTGCACGAGCGCGTTCAGCTTCGTCACATCGTCCGGCACGACGATCGTGTCGCCGTTAAACGTTTCCGGACACGCCGAAAACGTCAGTTCGCAGCGCTGCACGGCGAAGAGCGTCGTGAACAGCAGGGGTATCATGAGGCAAACACGCCCAAAGGTATTTTTTGTCAAGGAATGATTCATGGACGCCTCCAGACTTTTCATACTGTGTTCTCAACAAATGGGTGGTGGATGAGACATCGTAATCTTGCAGACCATGCTTTTCCAATAGTTTTCAGCCTTAGTCGTGCTTAGATTATACCGTTTTTAAATACGATCTGTCAACATAATGGGAAACGAAAATACCGGCGCCAGGAAGGGGGGTCAATCGGGCCGCACCCCGGTCGGGAGCCCTCCCCCATCAATAATTTATTATTTTTATAACCGGGAGTCATAAAATGCAACTGATCTACCGACACCTATTTTTCATCGCTTTCTGCGGAATATTCTTCTCATCCTCCGCGCTCGTGCGCATGGAAATCGACACCCTCAATGTACGCGGCGTGCGGATGGTGGTGCGCGCGTCTTCGTGCCTGCAGGGGCCGCGCGTGTTCTCGCTTGCAAACCTGTTCGACAACGATTCGCTCACGTGCTGGATCGAGGGGTACGCCGACACCGTTGCCGGCCGTTGGTTCGACATAACGTACCCGGAAAAGAAACGCTTCCGCGGCATGATCATTGGGCCCGGATGCAGGCAAGACTATATGTGCCTCGCGGACTTCGGCGTTCCCGCGGCCATGCGGGTCAAGCTTGACGAAAAGGAAGCGACCGACCGCATGATCGCCTGGGAATGGGGAAACGGGTCGCTGGCCTACGCGGACGTCAACCTGCGCAAGGCCGTGCTCTGGTTCGACTCCGATACCGCGTTCACCACGGCGCAGATCCGCGTCAAGTTCACCGCGGCCATGGGCGGGCGGCGCTACCTTAACGCGGCCGTGTCGGATTTCGAGCCCGTTGACGCATACGACAACCGTTTCGCGCTCCTCGGCGTTCTCACCGCCCGCTCCTTCAACCCCAACGACCTTGGCGCGGTGCACTTTTCGGTTTTTCCCGACGAGGCCGAACCGAAATGGGTCGCGCATGTCATCGACAGCGTCTTAAGCGGCGGCGTTCTCGGCGACCCCCGCGATATCGCATCGACGCTCAACCGCGCCCTCGGTGCCGCCCTGCAGACGACAATGGACCAGGACGGCATCCAGAAATACATGGCGGCGCTCAAGGCCATGCTCGTAAACGGGCCGGTCATGCCGCGGTTCGTGTTCGACGGCCCGAGGACCACCTATCTGCTGCCAATAGGGTCGCTGCGACGCGGCAGCCACCGGATCGACGTGTGGCGCTCCGTCTTCACCGAGCGCACGTCGAAAGGGCTGGAGGTGACGATGGGCTATGTTTCGTTTGTAAATTAGCAGGCGTTTTTGCCGTTGCCGTACGGCCCATGAATATCAAGGCGGTGTACCCCGGGCAGGACAGGCCGTTTATAATGGAGCACTTCACGGGCGATAAATATCCTTCGCGCGGCGCGAATCCGGGAGATTTGAATATGCTTGACAAGATATAATTCCTCGTTCCGCACTTTTCCCGCAGTAAATCTTGGCGGCCTGATTATTATGCCTGTTCCATTGGCTCCGCCGTCCATCAGGATATATTTTTTCACCTTCGCGGAGAGGTGCCTGAGCGGTTGAAAGGGGCGGTCTCGAAAACCGTTGCGCCCTTTAGTGGGTGCCCAGGGTTCGAATCCCTGCCTCTCCGCCATAGCGCGGAAGGGATTCTTTGCCAAAGAAGGCAAAGGATCCCTTTTTGTTTGTAAGTTTATAGTGAAATCATTGATTTCCAACCGAGCGGAATGTTTCCCGTCCTTTCCCCTATTTCCCCGTCCACCCCCCTTATTTTACGATAGTCTTGGCACGGTTGGTGTATATCTTACATTGTAAACCAAACTTTTTATAGGGAGGATATTATAGCACGGAAGATCAAACTTCACGGAATATGGCATTCTCCGCATTCCTTTACAAATGAGCTGTTGACTCTCGCCTACCAGGTCGGTAAATTATAAAAGAGTACACGTTCGTCACGAGGAATTATTGGGTGGGCAGATCAAATATTATTATACTAATCGCAAAGTGGCATGGAGGTGATTCTCATCAATTTTAAAATAGCGCAGGTAGGAGCCTTTCTTAATTCCCGACTGTCCGGCGTCACTGATGTCCGGCGAGCCGAATGGTAAATCCGGCGGTGAACGAGTCAACCTGTTCCTGCGAAGTGGACGCCGACCGGCCGCCTCCGCCGCCATGCATACCCCCTCCTCCGCCGTGCATGCCTCCGCCGCCGCGGCCGTGCATACCTCCTCCTCCGCTGCCGCCCATGGCGTGAGAAGAAGTCCCTCCTTCCCCGCCTTCACGTCCGGAGGTGATGTCTGGAACGTCGGTCGCGCACTTCAAGGATATCAAAGTGTCACTGCCGATGTCCATGGCGTATTTGTTGACGGAATCGGAATTGAGCGGAACCTTGAGCAGGTATACCAGGCTCTCATAGGTAGGAAACATCTTAACCACTATTCCGAAAGTCAGAGCCACCGAGGTTTTCACAGGAACGCTGTCGCTTTTTTCGGGGCCCAGGAGTTCCATTTGTTGCAATGACTCATCCGAAATCTGCGGAGCACCCTCGGCTTCCTGCCCGCCGTTGTGGTGCCGCCAGCCTCCTCCAGGGGCGCCGGCGGTTTGCCCGACCGGAAAGTGGATACCGAACAGCCTCCTCTTTTTTGATTTGCTGGTGAACCATGTGGTGAAACCGTACCTCAAAATTCGCCTGTTGACGTCCTGTTTCCATGAAGTCAAGCAAAGGTACAGGTATTTGCTGTCGTTTCTCGCCCCCACGCCAAATTGAGGATCATCGGGGTATTGCACCTGGCCTTTCCAGCGGCTCGTGTCCGCGGCAAGCAAGGAATCCGGAGCCGTCCATTTACTTTGGATAATTTCCTGCGGTTTGCAGCCAAGCAGAATAGGCAGTAAGATTGCAACTAGAACTGTTAATGACCTTCCCATGCGGTATTCCTCCATAAAGAAAGCGCCAGGGCTATAGGTTCTACAATGAAGGTTTTCCATCTCTCACGCCTCGCCGGCAATACGCCAGAAGCGGTTCCACGTCCCCGTCTCCATCGATGATGCAATGACCGCCCTTCACGACAGGCAATACCCTGGAAATTCGTGCCATGGCGTCCTGCAGCAAAAGCCTGAGCAGCCGGTCCTCGGAACCCTCATACAAGGTTGCAAGTCTGTTGTAATGCTCGGAAAGCGACTGAGGCGTCTTTACAGAGGACAATATCTGCGTGCAAGCATCGTAAACGTTCATCTCGACCTTCCGATATAAAAAAGCCCTTGGAAGAAATTCAACTCGTATTAGACATCCGCAGAATATTTTTTGTTTCATCGACCGTCGATCCAGAATTTTTTCCTCGCCCTAGGCCAAAAACTTTTCCCGCGCCGTGAGATTGCGCATGCCCCACAAAATGCCGGCCATCCCGGCCGCCGCCAGAAGTATCCGGTTGGCCCTTACGGTCGCATGCCACGTCATTTCTTTTGCGCCGCTCACCGCGTCAAAGGGGTTTAGGAAAACGTTCCATTGGTTTGCGGCAAGGGAACCGCCGGCCACCCACAGGAGAAAGCCGGCCAGGATCAGCAGCACCGCGGCGCCGTAGGCGCTTCGCATCAGCGTGGAGCACGCGAAGGCGGTCCCGCTCCAGAAGACCACGGCGAAAAAAATTTGCATCGACATCCTGACTATGGGGAAGCCGCTGTAAAAAATCGCGCAAGCGCAGCAGAGGCAGAACAGCACCGCCTCGGCGACCGCGATGCTCAACAGCAGCCTGAACAGCCACACCTTGTAGCGGTAATCCGGAATGCCGAAGATCATTTCGAGCATGCGGGCGTCCGAATCGCTCTGGATCCCGAACACGGCCGGGTAGAACACGAGCAGAATTCCCGGAAGAAGCAGGAGATCGTACAACGTCGAAGGCGTCAGTTCCTTTCCGGCCGCGCGGTTGATCAGCACGGCCGCGGCGAACAGGCCCATCGCCGCAAAAAGGAAATAAAGGAACCGCTGCGCGAAAACAATCTTGATATTGTAGCGCACAAGGAGCAGGCCGAGACTCAGCGCCCGTAGAATTCCCGCAATCATGCTTCCTTCTTTCTCTTCTCACGCATGAGGCACAAATAAGCGTCTTCGAGCGTCGGAGGCGCCGGCAGGGCCTGCGGATGCGGAATCGCGTCCGCGATGCAGCGCACCTGGATGCGGCCGCGGTCGCCGATGCGATGGACCACCGCCGCCGAGGCGGCAAACGAGTCGTATTCCCCTGCGTCAATGGTTGCCTGCCAGACGCGGCCGGCGGCCCGGCCGAGCATATCGGCGGGAGTGCCCTCGTAGCGCAATTCGCCTGACATGAGCACCGCCAGCCGGTTGCAGGACGAGGAAATGTCCTCGATGACGTGGGTGGAAAAAATGACGATTCGATCGCGGCCCAGCTCCGCCAGGAGGTTGCGAAACCGGATGCGCTCGCCGGGATCGAGCCCCGCGGTGGGCTCGTCGACGATCAGGATGCGCGGCAGATGCAGCAGGATTTGCGCGATGCCGATGCGCTGCCGCATGCCGCCCGAAAACGACCCGATGGTCCCGCGTGCATGCTCGGTCATATGGACCTCCGAAAGCACCTGGCCGATTCGATCTTTGCGCAGCGTGGGGTCGTGCAGGCCCTTGAGGATGGCCTGGTAATCGAGGAATTCCCATGCTGTCAAGTTCGGGTAGCTCCCGAATTCCTGCGGCAGGTACCCGATGAGGCCTTGCAGTTCCTCGCGGTGCCGGGCAGTGTCCCTGCCGTTGATGTACACCTTGCCGTAGGTCTGATCGTAGACGCCCGCCACGATGCGCATGAGCGTGCTCTTGCCGGCGCCGTTTGGGCCGAGAAGCCCGTACATGCCCGGCTCGATGTGCAGGCTCACGCCCTTAAGCGCGTGGAAGGTAGGACGGCGCCGTCCGGGCAGGGGCAGGTTCTTTACAAAGGCGCAATAAGCGGCCGCAAGGCCGCCCCAGGGCTTCGGCCATTGGCCCGCGCGGAAATCCGGGCGGCCATCCAGCCATCTGGCCGTTGCAAGCACGGCAAGGGCCGTGTACCATACAAAACCCGCCGCCGCCACCACGTGGAGCCTGTTCCACCGGAATTGAAAGAACACCAAATTTGCCCCGGGGATCGACCACCGGATTGCCTCCAGGATCCGCAACTCAGCATCCGCCCCAAATCCCTTCCATAGCCGCCGGCATAGCCGGAAGACGCCGAATTTCTTGACAAAAAACAACAGGTAACCATAGGCGACCACGGCAAAGACGGCCTGCCACAACTCGCTTTCGAGATACCAGTAGACAAAATAGACAAGAAACGCGAGCAGAGGCGCCTGCCACAGCAGGCCTCCCCAATCGGCGGCGCCCGGTTCCCGCGAGACCGCGTCCACAGCGTCGCCCCATTCCCTGGAAAAACGACCCGGCATGCCGTAGAGCTTCTGGACGTTGCGTATCGTGATCGATACCGGTTCCGCGCCTTTTCCGGCGGGCGCCGCGCGCCGCAGGCTGGAACGGACGAACCACACCGCTGCCGGAATGGCCGCTGCCGCGATAACCAGGTCGCAAAGCCGCCACACCGGGTTGTCGACATTCAGGAATATCAGGACTGCCGCAAGCGCAAAACCGGAAAGCTGAACCGCGTTGACCTTCCAGGAAAGGCCGCGCAGATACGCGAGCGAGGATTCCAGGCCAAGGTAACAAGTCGGGAGAAATACCAGCGTGAAGAGCGCGGCGGAGATTATCCCTCCGATCACCGTGAGGGCGAAGGGGGCGCCGATGGAGCCGAGCGTCCCGGCATTTCCGAGTGCGAGGGGCAGCATCCCTGCCGCGGTGGTGATTGCGGTGATAATAATGGGGCGTATCCGGTCCTGTCCCGCGGTGATGAGCGCCCGCGCCGTTGAGAAGCCGCGGCCGCGCAGCACGCGCACGAAATCGATGAGGATTATGCCGTTGCCCACCACGACCCCGAGCAGGATCAGAAAACCCATCAGCGAGTTCGCGTTAAGCAGGTTGCGGCCGGTGGCGGACAACAGCCAGAAGGCGCCGATTGCCGCCAGCGGAATCGAGAGCATCATCACGAGTGGCGCGGTGAGGGATTCGAACACCGCCGCGAGGATCATGAAAATAAGCAGAACCGCGGCCCCGATGAGGTAGACAAAGTCGCTCAACCCGCTTTGCCCGTGAACGGATTCCACCGAAAGCCCGTTCGGAAAGGTCATGGCGGCCAGGATATTGTCGACCTCCTGCCGCGAGGCCCGCAAAAGCTCCCGGGACGCGGCAATATCGTCTGTAAATCGGTAGGTTATCTGGATGCGGTGCTCTTGATTGGCCCTGTTGATGCTCGCGGGACCGCTGGCGCGTATGATTTGGCTCACCTCGTTGAGAAGGTGGTCCGTTCCGTCGGATGCGGCGATGGGAACGTTGCTCAGTTCGTCGAGGGTCTTGGTGTCGCCGGCCGCGTCCTTGCGGCCCGCTGAGGCGCCCGCCTGCTGCTGCACCGAGGCGGCCTTCGATGTCACCATGATGTCGTACTGGTCGGCGCCCTGCTTGAAGGTGAGGCCCGAAGCCATCTCCTGTGTGAACCCGGAAAGTTCGGATGCGACGGACTGCAGCCCGATCCCGTATTGCCGCATGAGCCGGGCATCGAACAGCAGATGGACTTCGCCTTGACGCCCAGGAATATCGAGCTGGACCGATTGCACGGAGGGGAGGTTTTGCAACTCGTACCTGATGTTGTCGGCGACCGCCTCCATCTGCGAAAAGTCGTCGCCGCGCACCGTGACGGTCTCGTCCTGGCCGCCGCCCATGAGCAGCTGCATCCTCGCCGCCGAAACGGCCCCGCCGGGCGCGCCTCGGTAACGCGAACTTGATGCAGGCTGGGAAAAGCCCACGCTTCCGAGCTGGAAATTGTCGAGCCTCTTCTGGATGTCCGACTTGACCTGCGCGAGGCTCCTGCCGGCGACGCCGCCGAAATCATCCCGGAGCTTTATGGTGAGCACGGCCTCGTCCTCGTACACCATGCTCAGGAGATCGCGGGCCTCCGCGATGCCCTGCAGCCGTTTTTCCAACTCGCGCACGGCGAAATCCGTCTTGTCAAGCGTGGCGCCCGCCGGCATGGTGAGGTACAGGGAAAACTGGTTGGCTTGGGCCTGAGGCGCGGCCTCGCCCCCCTGCAGCAGGCACACGCCGAGGGAGGCCAAAAACACGGCCGTCGCCCCGCAGACGGTCGGCACCGGATGGCGCAGCGCCCCCTTGAGCAGGACGCGGTAAAAACGGACGGCGGGGGTGTGAAATCCGACCTTCCTGAAAGTAAAGCCCTGCCGGTGCCGCCGCAGCCCGAGCAGCACCGCCGTCGGCACCAGCAGAAAGGCGGTGAGGAGCGCTATGAAAAGCGTCGCGATCACCGAAACGCCCACGTGCTTGCCGATGAGCCGGATCGTGAAATCGGACGCGAACAGGAAGGGAACGAAAACGATCGCCGTGGTGAGCGTCGACGCAAGCACGGGCCGGAAGACCTCGGCCGTGCCCCGGACAACCGCCCGCTCAGCCTCCAGCCCGCGTCCCGCGAGTCGGTAGATGTTTTCCATGACCACGACGCTGCTGTCCACCAGCATCCCGACGGCGAGGGCCATGCCCACCAGGGTGAGGCTGTTGAGGGTGATCCCGGTGATATAAAACAAGTTGAAAGCTCCGAGCACGGACACCGGAATCGCGGCCGCGACGATCAGCGTGAGGCGCAGGTTGCGCAGAAATACCCACAGCACCCACACCGCCAAGAGGCACCCGATGACCGCAAGCATCGCGATCTGGTTGAGCCCCTGCTCGATGTCGTCGGCGGTGTTTGCCTGGACAACGATCTGCACGTCCTGCGGCGCCAGGGTCCGGTTGAGCCTTGCCACGGCCGCCTGCACGGCGTGCGAGAGGTCGATCATGTTCGCCTGCGCGTCGCGCACCAGCTGCACGGTGACCGCATCCTTCCCGTTCACCCGGCTTAGCGTGGTGGGTTCCTTGACTCCGTAGAAGACCTTGGCGATGTCTTTGAGAAACACCTTTCCGTTCCTGTTGCTCACCATGATGTCTTCGATGTCCGACAGTTTCCGGAACTCCGCGTCCACGTTGACGAAGAATCGCCTCCCCCCCTCGCGGATCGCGCCCGCGTACTCGCGGGCGTTGTTGTTCCTTGCGAGGAGGTTCTGGATGCGGCTGGGGGTGATGCCCGCCGCCCGGCAGGCGTCATCGTCCATGACGATCTCAACCGTCTTGCTGCGGCCGCCGAACACCTGGGCGCTGGCCACGCCGTCCACGTCGGAAAGGGCGGGCGCGATTTGCTGGTCCGCGATGTTGCGCAGGCGGTCGACGCCTCCGCCGCCGCGCACCTGGAGGGTCATGAACTGGTTGACGGCCGACTCCGTGTTCACCTTGTCGACCGTGACGGTGAACTGCGGAGGTATCTGCGAATCCGCCTTGACAAGGGCAACCTGCTGCTGCAGCTTGAGGAAGGCGTACTTGACGTTCACGTCCTTGTCGAAATAGACGTAGATGGTGCCGCGCTTGGGCTCCGAATACGAGAGGATACTCTCCACTCTGTCAAGAAGCGCCGCCGCGCCTTCCAGCGGGATCACGGCGCTGTTCTCCATGTAGGAAGGGTCCACGTCGATACGGCTGGCGACGCGGATGAGCAGCATGGGCAGTTCGGTGTCCGGGTAAAGCTCGAGCGGCAGGTTGCGCAGGGAAACGATTCCCATGAGGCAGATGCCCGCGAAGAGCACGCCTATCAGAATCTTGCGGTTGAAAAGCTTGATCATGTGAATGCCTGTCTGCAACGCACCCGCCGATGCCGGCTCATTTCTTGCGCCGTGTACCCTGTACGATCTCGTCCACGACATCGTACACGCAGGGAATGACCACCAGCGTGAGGAGCGTTGAGGCGGCCAGGCCGCCCATCACCGCAAGGGCCATGGGCGTGCGCAGCGCGGCCCCTTCCCCGAATCCGAACGCGAGGGGAAGGAGCGCAAGGATCGTCGTGAGGCTCGTGATCACGATGGGCCGGAACCGGCGCTCTCCCGCCGCAAGGATCGCCTCGCGGCGCGAGACGCCCTCAAGCCGCAATTGACGGATGGCATCGAGGAGCACGATGGCGTTGCTCACCACGATGCCCACGAGCATGATCACCCCGATCAGCGCCATAATGTTGAACGATTTCCCCAGAATAAAGAACAGGGGCACCACCCCTATTACGGCAAGGGGCACGGTGCAGATGATGACGAAGGGATGGACCAGGGATTCGAGCTGCGCCGCCAGAACCATGTAGACAAGAAGGATGGCCAATGCAAGCGCGGCAACGAGGCCTTGGAACGATTCGGCGCGCTTCTGTTCGTCTCCCGATATTTCCAGCCGGCATCCCGGCGGAAGCTCCATCGCGCCGAGCCTCTGACGAACGCGCTGCATCACGTTGCTGAATGCCGCACCCCCGGCGAGCCCGGCCGTGATCCGTGCCAACCGTGTTTGGTCGTGACGCAGGATTTCCTTTGGGGAAAAACCCTGCTTCACCTGCGCCACGTCCTGGAGGGGAACGCTGGAACCGGCCTCGACAAGCATGAACCTCGAGAGCTGCGGCCTGGTCATGGCCGGAAATTTGACGGTGATGTCCTTGAGCTCGCCGTTGCGGTTCCATTGCCCGGCGTTCCTGCCAAGCAGTTCGTCGGAAAGCTGGGTCGCGATGTCGGCGGCGCTGGCATTGTAGTCGCCGGCCCGGAGTCTGTCGACGACTATCTCGATGGAGGGGGCTCCCTGCTCGAAGTTTGAGGACACGTTCGCCAGTCCGGGGACCTTCCGCAGCGCGACGGCGATGGAGTCGGCGGCCTTCTCCAATATGTCAAGATCGTCGCCCTTCACCTGCACCACCACCGGAGGCTCGCCCCGGCCCAGCACGTTTTGCAGCACGTTCTGCTCCGGCTTGTATTGGATGGTGACCCCGACTCCCGCGATGCCGGACTTTGAGAGAAGGGCCGCCGCCCGCGCGGCGTCCATGGTCCGGCGCGGATCGAGCACCACCCGTATTTCGGCGGTGTTCTCGTCCTGCGGCTGATTATTGGACGTCGCGATGCTGGTCGTCACCACCGGCCCGCTTTCGCTGTAAACGGTTTGTACGGCGTCGCCGAGCACCGATTTGATGAGGTTTTCGATGCCGCTTACGGTTTGCGCCGTCCGCTGAAGGCTCGTACCTTCTGGAAGATGCACGGCAACGGTGAACTGGCGGGACCCGACGGCGGGGAAAAATTCGGTGCCCACGAAGGGTATCATGGCCGCGCTTCCGGCCATGAGCGCGGTCGCGCAGACCAAAACCGTGCGCCGCCGTGAGAGCGCTTTTTCGAGAAGGTCGCGGTACCAGGCGAACCGCAGAGACCGGTGCAGCTGCCTTTTTCCGAGAAACCGCGACGCCAGCATCGGAATGAGGCTGAGCGCCACGACGAGGGACGAGAACAGCGCGAACGTCACCGTCCACGCCTGGTCGCGGAACAGCTCCGCGGAAATCCCGTGCATGTACACGATCGGAAGAAAGACCACCACGGTCGTGATGGTCGAGGCGAGCACCGCGGTTCCCACCTGGGCCGTTCCCTTGACCGCCGCTTCACGGATGGGAATTCCCGACTCGAAATTCCTGATGATGTTCTCCACCACGACCACGGCGTCATCCACGAGGCGGCCCGCGGCGAGCGCCAGCCCTCCCAGAGTCATGAGGTTGAGCGTGAGCCCCCGGAAGTACATCAGGTTGAACGTCGCGACGATGGAAAAGGGGATCGCAACGCCGATGATGACCGTCGGTCCGAGTTGCCGCAGGAAAAAAAGGAGGACAAGGATCGCAAGAAATATCCCGACGAGGGCCGCCTGCTTCATTTCGCCTATCGATTCATCGATGAATTTGCCCTGGTTCGCGACAATCGTGAATTCGTACCCGGGCAGCGTTGCGCGCAGATGCTCTATTTCATGCACGATTTCATTCACGGCGGTAATGGTGTTGAACCTGCTTTCCTTGTACACCCGGAGCCCGATGCACCGCACGCCGTTGATACGGGCGATGTTCTGCGGATCCTTGTTGCACAGCGCCACGGTCGCGACATCCTTGAGGCGTATCGGCGTCTTGGCCGCCGCAGAGGTGTCCTGGCCGGTCGACGGAACTGCGTTCTGGCTGAAGCCGACGACAAGGTCTTCGAAGTCGGCGAGCGAGTTGAACACGCCCGTGCCTTTCACGACGTACTTGAGCCCAAGCTCGGTGATCGATCCGCCCGACACGTTCCGGTTGAAGTTCTGTATCTGCGTGGCGATCGCGGCCGCCGACAGGCCGTATGCCTGCAAGAGATAATCGTTGGTCTTTATTTCCACCTCGTCCTGGTCTTGGCCGCAGATCTCGACGTCCGCGATCCCCGGTTGCCGTATTATCTCGGTCCGCACGCAGGTTTCGGCGGTCTTGCGCATCGCGTTCATGTCGTCGATTTTCCTGTTTGAGAATGCCAGTATCATGACGGGCTCGTCGTTGGGATCGTAATGCGTGACGTCGACGGCGTCCATGTCGGAAGTCTGGGCGAATGCCGTGACCGCCTTTTGTAAATCAAGGAGCGCCTCGTTCATGTCGGTGTTCCAGGCATACTCCACAGTGATGTGGCCCATGCCGACGGCGCAGGTTGAATACACGCCGGACGCGCCGCGCTGGCGAACGGCCAGCGCCTCAAGTTTCTGCACGTACTGTTTCTCGATTTCCTCGGGAGGCCGCTCGCCCGCAGTGAGGGCGATATACAAGCGGGGATTGTTGAGGGTCGGGAAGAGCTCCATGCCGAGCCGTTTGTACGAAAGCGCGCCCAGCAGGAGCACGGCCAGGGCGGCCATGAGAACTGCCACCGGGTTCTTCACCGAAAATGCGACGAGTTTTTGCATGGCGGTTTGCCGGGTTACTCCAGAACCTTCACCCGGCTGCCGTCCTGAAGGGTCTCGAAGCCCTTAACGACCAATCGATCCCCCACCGAGACTCCCTGGAGTATCTCGATCCGGTTGTCGCTTTCTATGCCGGTCTTGATCGCGCGAAGCTGGGCCCGGCCCCGGTCCACCACAAAGACGCTGTGGCCCTTGAGGTCGGAAAGCACCACGGTCTTGGGAACAACAACCGTGCTGTCTTTGTGCGCGACCACGATGTCGGCCTTGACGAACATCCCGGGAAGGAATTTCTTCCCCGAGTTGTTGATGATGCATACGGCCTCGAACGTGCGCGATGTCGGGTCTATAGCGGGAGAAATCTGCGAAACAGTACCCATGACAGTGTCATTTTGCACTGTGTAGTTGGTGACCAGCACGGTCTGGCCGAGGCGAAGGTCGGCCATGTCCTGCGCGGGCAGTTTGCACTGAAGGTAGAGACGGGAATATTCCATGGCCGACAGCATCACCGATCCGCTGGGCACCCTGGTGTTCTGCGTGTAATACGGAAGCGCGGTGAGCACACCCGCAAACGGGGTCTTGATGAACAGTTTGGACTCCTTGAACGCTGCGTCCGTATAATTGTATTTGGCGTTGGAGTACGCAAGTTGTGCGTTCTGCAGATCGTTGGATGCGGCCCCGCCCTTGTCGTACAGCGACTGTTCCTGCGAAAGCGTGTTCCGCGCTATGTCTTGTGAAAGCTTCTGGGCTTCCACGCGGTTGGTGCTTTCATAATCCTCGTCGGAAAGCCTGATGATGGTGTCTGTCTCCTCGACCCAGTCGTTGAGGGCGTACGGCTTCTTCGTTCGCGGGTTTACCTGCAGGCTGTAATACGCCGTCACCTCACTCGATAGCGTGACTTCCTTTTCGGCATTTACGGTCCCGGTCGTCTCCAGGAGCCGCGAAATCGATTGCGGCTTCACCTCCTGAGCCGAAACCGGCACGATGACCGTGGTGCCGTCTTGCGATTGCTGGCTCCCGCAGGAGGCCAGAATCATGGCGGCGACGCCGCCGAGGACCATCTTGACTGTGCGCATGCCGTTCAATCCTTGATGGGCGTGATATCGGGAAAAACCGGTTTATCCGCTTCAAAATCCCACAGGCTCAGGACTTTCATGTTGAGCATCTCGATCTTGAGATTGACTATCGCATTTATCAAGGCGCTCTTGGCCTGGGTGAGTTGGATCTCGTACTGGTTGAGGTCGAGGGCACTCATCGCTCCGGTCTTGTACTTTTGGACGTTGAGGTCGTAGGTGAACTGCGCGTTGTGCTCCGCTCCGCGCGCGATTTCGATCTGGGAACGGAGGTTGAGTATGGTACGGTATTCCTTGCGGATCGACAGAACGACGGTGGTCTTCTCGTTTTCGAGCGTGAGCCGATTCATGCGGACCCCTAGTTCGGAGGCCTTCACGTTTGCACGGTTGGCCCCGAAGTCCCAGAGCGGAATCTGGAGTGACACCGAAAGCGCCTCGCTCTTGGCCGGGTTCTGAAACAAGGTGTTGAGGTCCCTCGAGTTCCCTGCGAGGCCGACGGACGCGTTGACCGCACCGCTCGCGAAGCCGCTGCTGCGCGTCTGGAGGAGGTTGAACTCGGCGTTCCGGAGGGTAATGGCGTCCTGGCGCAGCTCCATTCGCTTTTGCAAACCATTGGCGACCGCCTTTTCCAGATCGATGGGAACGGGGCGGGCCGCGGTATCCACAACGATAACGATCATGGAATCGATGCAGATCGCGAGACGCTGCTTGAATGCCTCCGCCGCATTCTCCCAGGTAACCTCGTTGTTCTGCATGCCCGATTGGCTCTGCGCAAGGGTGACCTCCGATTGATAGAGATCCGATTGGGCGGAAATCCCGAGCAGGACTTTGTTTTTGGTGATTTCGTAGCTCTGCTGATCGTCGCGCAACTGGTCCTTGGCTATTTCATAGTTGACCTGGTCCTCGTACAACCCGTAAAAATCGAATGCAATGTCATGCTCCATCGAAAGGACCTTCATCGCATAGACCAGCTGGCTGTTCTCCAGTGTCAGCCTCGCCTCGTCCAGCGTCGTCCTGAGTTGATTATAAAGGAGAATAGGCTGTGAATATCCGATGGTAGTACGGTAATCGAATGACTTGTTTTCCCTGTTGAAAAGGCCCGTGTACAAATCGTTCCAGCCCGCGTCGCCGACCAGCGTGATCGTGCCGCCCGTGAGCCAGACCGGCTGCGACAGGGTGAGATCGGCGTTGGATTGCAAATTACGGCTTGTGGCCCAGAGGTTGTAGGTATTATTGAGCTGCAGGCTGTTTGAAAAGCCCAGGGGCGTAAGCGACAATGCGACGCTCAGTTTCTGGCCGGCGGCCGCGGCGCGATACGTCTCCTCGCTCTGTTCCAGCGCGAGCTTGGCCTGCACCACCTCGGGGCTTTGCCTCAGGGCAATGTCCAGCGCCTTCTGATATGTCAACGTGTCCGCGGCGATCCGCGAACCGGGCAATGCGCACGCGACAAAAACGATAAGCCACACGTTCTTCATTGTTGTTTTACCCATTTGACGGCGTCGCCGACCACAAACGGCATTCCGTCCGCCCTGTCGGTGAGCTCCACGGTGGACGTGCCGGCCGAACAGTGGAACCGTCCCAGCAAGTTCCATCCGACCTGGATGTCCTGTAAGTCAAGTGGGGCGTCCGAAACGCCGTCGTCGTGGTGAACAACGTAGTGAAAGGTCCCCCGCGTCGCCTCCTGGCCTCTCCTGCCACCGAAGCCTTGACGGAACCCCGCACCGTTGTAGTAGGCGAAGATTTCATACGTGCCCGGTTGCTTGAGCGCCGCACGCCAGGCTATCCGTTTTTGTCCGGTTCCACTTTTAATATAATAGGCCGAACGCACATACCTGCCGTAGTAGAGCGGACCGGCAACCTGCGTCCAGTCGGCCGGCGGATCGAAGAACCGCATCGCCGCGTAGCGGTCCGGCATGGAAGCTTTGCCGAAAATCCGGTCGAGTGCGCCGGACGCGGGCTTTGTCTCAACGGCGAACCCCGAATCTTGGTCGTCCACGATCACGGCGCCCTGTTCGGCCTCGTGCACGGCGTCTATCACGCGGTCGCCCTCAAAGGGAACCCCTTCCTTGTCAAAATCGACACGGTCGAACCCGTAGGTTATTGTGGCCGGAATATTGCGCGAAATAAATGTTCCTATCGAGAGCATGCGGGGTGGATTGTCCGTCATTATGCCGATCTCCTTGCTCTGCCGCGGCGCGAAGGCGACGATCCGTTCCTCGGTGCCGCTGATGCCGCGGCCTGCGGCGGCACCGCCGAACCGCCTCCCGCCAAACGATCCCGTTCGTACGGTCAACCTGATAAGTCCCTCGGCGGATTCCGGATTCCAGACTTCCAGGCTCACCTTGAAACGGTTTGCGCCCTTGTCCCGCACCTCTGCCGCGGCGACATTTTCCACGACGTATCCCGGAAGCGCGTGCGGCCGGTAGCACGCCTGGGCGGCGGGCATGAGATCGAACCCGAATCGTTGCTTAACATCCGAGATCAAGCCGCCTAGGTCGATCGCCTTGAAACGGCTTTGTGCGAGCAGGTCGCGCATATAGTCGTCGAACGATTGCGGCGGAATGTTCTTCTGCATGTCGGCGATCAGATAGTCGCCGAGCGCCCCGACGACATCGCGCAACAGCGGCCGGTTCCGCTCGTCACGGCATATCTGGCCGAAGCTGCCGTTTTCAAGCAGCAGATTTACTTTTTCGTCGGTTGACGCGCCGGTAAAGAAGGTGCGCGTCACTGGTCCGAAGCCGCCCGCAGCGCGTTTTCTAAAATAGGATTCAAGAGCCGGACCGAACAGCGGGCACTGGTCGGCCCGTATGGCGCGGGCATACGAAACGTACTCCGGAAAGACGAAGAGGTTCACCGCCGGAACGCCCACGGCAGGCAGCCAACCAAACGCCCAGGCCGCCGCACTGTTTCGGTCCTGCGGTCTGAGCATGAGTTGCCTTCCCTCGTTATCGCGAAAGAAGGTCGCGGACACGAAACGCTGGAAAAGGGCGCTTTGCCGTTCCATCGGCGTCTGCGTTGCCTGCTCGTTCTGCCTGCGGTTCCCGAAATCGGACGGCGTCCTGCTGAAATCGGCGTCGGTGAGCGTGAACCCGTTTTCCGGCAGCAGCGCCATTTCGGGCTGGATCGCCTCGTGACCCGAGGTCCACAGCCGCGAAAAATCGGTGAACTGCAGCGGAACCTCCACGGCCGAAAACCGCCTGTAGGGGTAGTCGGCCTTGAGCCGGCCTTCAAAGTCTGCCCTCAGGACACGGATTTGCGATGCAACGGTATCGGCAGGAAGTTCCTTTAAAAACGGTTTGTAATATCCATGATTCGCAAGTGTAAAGAGGCGATACTCAACCGAATCGACCCTGACCGCCGACCGCACATACGGTCCGATGATCACCGTGACGCCGGGAAGGGGCACTTCGGGCGCGAATGAGTTCCCCGGCAAGGCAGCGCCCTGGCTCAAAACGGTGAGCCCATGTCGGGTCGCCACCGAAACGGTGAATTCCGTGAGCCCGGCGTCGCCGCATTCCGGATGCTCGGAGGAAAATCCCGTGCCGGCGCGAGGGTAAAAGCCGGTTTCCGGGGTGAGAAGGACGAAACGGTTGTTTACAAATGAAAACCGCGGCAGCCTTTGAAGGAAGAAGACGGCCGAACTCCTCTTCACATCGTCTGAAGATACATCGAGATAACAGGCGCGCTCGTCGATGGTGCCTTCGTAGCTCACGGTCACGGTATCCAGTGAGCCCGGCGCCAGAGGCGCGCCCGGTTCGACCAGAAGCAGATCCAGCGAGCGGCGGAATGTCGATCCCTTTCCGCCCAGCACTTTCTTCACAACTAGTCCGGGATTGAGCCGCAGCACGTATTGACCGACCGGGGCTGTCCCGCCGTTGCATAAAACGAGCCGCGCCGTGCCCCGGATCGTCTTGCCGGTGTGGGTAAGCGACAGATCATCGCGCGCTATGGTCACACTGGGAGCGCCGAAATAGCGCTCGTGTTGCGCAAGGATTTCCATCCTCAATTGCTGCCCTCGAATGTTGCCTGCAACTATCGTAACCGCGGTCGTTCCCGCCGCGCCGATCAGCAGCAGCGAAAGCACGAGCGCCGCTCGGTGAACCGCCTCCGATTGCGGCAAACGCTCCAACCGCAGGCCAGCAATAAGGACAAAGGAAAGGCCGAGCAGGAAATATGCGCACCTGACCGCCGCAGCCGCGTTCGGGAACCCGAATCCGGTGAAATCCGAAGCCATCAGCGGCGCCCGCAGCGACGCAAAATCGAAGGTTGAATAGAGCGTATCGGGTAGAAGGAAAAACGCCATGCCGAGCGAACCGAGGAGCAGCAGAAGCGATACGGGCTGGCTGCGGACGAGGGACGTGACGACAAAGGAGAACCCGATGCAGAACACCAGCGTTGGCAGGCAGATGAGCAACGGATAGAACGCATAGGCCGCGAAATTCACCGGAACGCCCCGGGAGAAGGCATTGAAAAGAAATGCGATTGCGAGCGCCGCGCAATCCAGACACGCAAAAACAAGAAGGTTGCCGCACACCTTGCCGATTACGTAGCCCACATTGGAAATGGAACGGATGTACACGGCGTCAGTGGTGTCCAGAGTCCGGTCGCGCTTGACAAAATCGGACGCAAGAATGACCGCCACCGCCGATTGAAGAACGTTCACCAGCAACATGGTAAGGTACGGGATGTCGGCGGGGATGGCCTTCACCACCCACGCGTTTATCTGTCCCGTTCCGAAGACAAGCGCATTGACAATTGCGACGAGCGCGAGCAGAACGCCCGCGAAAACCCGGAAGAACCAGCTGCGCCACAGGGTGAGCCCCTCGTAGCGGGCAACGGCGAGCACTTTAAAAAACGACCCTTTTACGCGATTCGTCCTTCCGCTTTCAGACATCATCGTTTTTTCCCATGAAATATGCATAGGCGTGTTCCAGGTTCGGCTTTACGGGTTCACCGCTCAAATCCTCCCCCTGCCTCGCCACCATTTCAACGTGCCAACCGCCAGCGGCCGAAATCGCCGCCACAACCATGTGCCTCTGTTTGACCGATTGAAGCTCGTTCTCCCTCACAAATGTCCTGAATACATGTCCCTCTGCCTGCCGGATCAATTCATCGGGCGCGCCGCAATAGGCCAATTGACCGCTCGAAAGCAGCGCCACGCTCCGACAGGTGTTCGAGATGTCGCCGACGATGTGGGTAGAAAAAATAATTATTAAATCATGAAGGCTCATGGCTCCGATCAGGTTGCGGAAACGGATACGTTCCTCGGGATCAAGCCCGGTGGTCGGTTCATCGACGATCACCAATTGCGGATTGCCGATAAGCGCCTGGGCTATGCCGAGACGGCGCTTCATTCCGCCGGAAAGTTGGCTGGCCATGCGGTCGCGCGCGTCAAAAAGCCCGACTTTTGTAAGCATCTCCTCGACCGCGCGTCGGCGTGCCGCTTTGTCATGCATGCCGGCAAGCACCGCCGTATAATCGAGAAATTCGGCGGCGGAAAGCCGTGAAAAACATTTAAAATCCTGCGGAAGGTAGCCTAGGATAGACCTAATCGCGCCGCGCTCCTTGATTAAATCCATGCCATTCACACGCACCCGGCCTCCCGTCGGCTCGAGTAAGGTAACCAGAATGCGCATCAGCGTGCTTTTTCCTGCACCGTTGGGACCGAGCAGGCCGAACATTCCGCTCTCGATCTCGAGATTGATGTTGGAAAGCGCCTTCCTTCCGTTCGGATAGGTCTTTTCGAGGGCTTCGATTGAAATGTTCATTTATTACCTTTTGGGAAACCGGATCACGACATCGCTAATTTGTTGGACGTATTCGGAAAACGTTTCGTTACAAGACCTTTACCCTCATTGCAGGACGAGGCGGTTCCTGATTTCAAGTTTTATTTCCTCCTTCATAGAGCGAACATTGGCGGCGGCAACGGTGATGGTCTGAACAGAAGTCGATTAGTGAAGTTGGATTTTGAGGAATGGGCACTCAAGCCGATAATCCTTCAGGAGAGCGGGGACAGCGGTCTCCTCGACAACTGAATAAGGTTCGACGAGACAACCATTCTTAGGACCCCATCAGGATTCCCGGATGCCGGAAAAACGAATTCCCTGTTAGATGCTGGGGATCCCCGTGCCCTACCGGCCTATAAGGCAAGAACACAGTTTACAACTTCAATTATTTTACTTTTAGAAGCACCGACCTTAATTTAAACTTTGTGATATAAGCCGCTTGACTTTTCGAAATTATCGCAATTACTGCACTGCCAAACGCAACGTTCATAATTTTGGACGGCGACTTCCACCGCTATGCACCTTATTTTATCAATTGCACAAATTTTGTGAGCGCCCTGCCGCCTGCGGCGACCTTCACCACGTACAATCCGCTGGGGCAATTGCCCGCGTTCCAGACGATTCTTCCTCCCTTGCTGTCGGGGAACGCGGCAATTCTGGTTCCGGTGATGGAATAAACCTCCACTTTAATAGGCCCAAAAAAATTCCACAGTTGAATAGTCACCAAACGATGGACCGGATTCGAATACACGATAAGTGACGGTTGAGTTTGAGGATGGTACCGCGAGGAATTTTTATTTCCGGACTGCACAGGTGCCGAGGTGTCCGAATAAAAGTGGCCGACCTCGGCCGCCGTGAGCGCGCGGTTGTAGAACCGCACCTCGTCCAGTATGCCCCGGAAACCGTGACCGAAATACGTGACGCGGTCGTTGGGGAAATTCAAATCAATATTCAGGTTGTCGGAGCCGGCCTGATCCCTGACGCCGTTGATGTACAGAACACGCGCGGAATCACGATAAGTCAGGGCAATATAGCACCACGTCGAGTCGTTGACCGCCGTTCCTGAGGTGAGCGTGCTGCCGCCCCAAGAGCCCATGACATTGGTCTGGACCTTGCGCGTATTGGTGATACCGATACTGTAGGGACAGGCCCCCCATTGGCTTCCATTGTGCTCGATGAGCGGATCAAATGCGGCGTTGTGCCCCGTCACCTTAACCCAGAATGCGATGGTAAAGGCGTTGGCCTCATCCATGCCGAAGGAGTAGGCGGCATCCGCCAGAGCCACATAGTCTGCTGCGGACGCGAACGCGACCCCCTGTCCTATTCTTCCCGGCGTCCAGGTTGCTCCGGTCACCGTGCCGTTATACGAAGTTCCTATGCTGTAACCCGACATCTCCCTTGCCACCTTTCCTGCGTCCGCATCGAAAGGCCAGTATCCGGTGAGGCCGAAGGCGGGATCAAAATTAATAAACGTAAACTGTTTCTGGGTGCCCGGCGCCACGGTATTGTTCGAAAGGTCCTTGACATTCCGGACCGTGAGCGTATAGGTGGTTTCTGCGGCCATGGCCGTCGTGGTCAGCACCACCGACGGTCCGATGACGCTGCAGGAGGCGGCCAGGACGGAAATCCCCTTGTTGATGGAATAATTCGCGGCCTGCCGGGCCGAAACTGAATCCACCAGTTCGTTGAATATCACCGTAACCTTGGTGGAATCCCTCTTGGTGACGATACTGCTTATGACCGGCGGTTGGGTATCGGCAGTGATGGTGAACGACGCCTGAACCACCGCGCTCGGGGTATACGACCCGAAAAAGGCCCTGGCCTTGAGCGTGCAGCTCGCCCGCAACAGGATTGGACTGCTGTACAAAGCGGAAGAAGAGGAGGGATCGGTCCCGTCCGTGGTAAACCGGATGACCGGCCGCCATGAAGCGGAATCGGGGGTCAGCGTCACGTCCGCCACGCCGGAAAAGGCGCCGCCTTCGGGACTCATGCTTGGCGCGGCCATCGGCACCGTGGCACGGTAGGCATCCCACATATAATTGACAAATGCGCTCTTATATTGGGAAGCCTGATAAGGAACGGCCGCATCATCATTTTGATGCGCCCCGTCGTTCAAGGGGAAACGGCCGATCCCGTCGGAAGAATCGTGATCGCGGATGCAATCGCCGTGGTTGTTCGGGTCCGGCCCGTAGCTGATTCCGAACTCCGCTGAGTCGGGAATGCACTTGTCCGCGGTGCCGTACACCTCCTGGGCCGAGGTGCATCGTCCGGTCCTGGTGCCGCCCTGCCAGGTACCCTCGGCCGGTGCGCAGGGATCAGGTTGACTTAACACCCCGTGATTCACGTACCGGTCTATGTACTGGAAAAATTCCGGTTTGTTCCACACTGCTTCCAGACCCGGAACCAGCATGGCCACCAAAGCCTCGCCTTTGAATTCGTTGCCCTCGCCCATCAACAGGTAACCGTCGCATTGCGCATTGGCTGTCTGAGGGGCATCAATATATCCGTACGGGTCCCCCGCACCGCCCTCGTTGGGGGCGGCGGCATGCAGAACGGCATTCCAATAACTTTTCTCTTGATCGACCGCGTATGGATCGCGGCCACCCCAGACTCCGATCCTATTTTTCGTCATGACTATATTCTCCTGTTCGTCGCTTCCATGAGCCAGAGAAAACAGGCCCGGGCTGCCGGCAGTGTCGATCATGGCCCGATCGTTGAGCATCCGGGCCGCAAATGCCAGCGGCAGCTTATGGCCCGGCTCCACACCGAAACCGGTTCCCGGCCAGGCCGGCTGATTTCTGATGAAGTAGAATATATCGATGCCATATTGCACATAGGCGCACAGCAGCGGCATTTTCTGTGCAATGGGATCGTTCATGAGCAGCCGTAGTGCCGCATCGTCATTATGGACCGCATTGCACGGCTGATACGCGGCCATATTTTCCGTAGGCCGCGTCTCCGCGCCATGCACGCCGATGCGGTGCATCAGCTGCACACGCTGAACCCAGCCGAGGGCGGTGTCCATCGCTGGCATGCCGGACGTCGGCGCCAATGAGGGAAGCGCATTCAGATCCAGATTTTCGGTCGAATAGTACGGTTTGTCCGTGCCCACGTACGGCGGACGGAAGCATGTGCTGCCCGAGTCCGGCGGCACGGCGCCCACCACGGTCAACACCCCTGCTGTTTTTATGGGATTGGCGATTGTCATGCGGGAATCTGGCAAAGGTGTGCCGTTTGATATCCAAAGGCTCATGAACTTTCCGGTTGCATCGGTATCGCTGACTGCCTTGACAATGGACTGCCCGGGGGCAGCAACAAAAGGCAGGGGCGGCACCAAGGTCGAATCAAATTCGTACAGGGTCCCATCGAACCCCTGGTTTTGAGTGGATGGGTTCACCTGCCAGCCGTTGATCCAGTGGAACACCACGCCTTTTGCCTTGGACGCTGTAAAGTCCCAAAAGTCGCGCAGCCGGTAGTCGGGAGACATGCCAGTGATGGTCACCGGTCCCAACACCCACCAGTCGCCGTTGGCGAACTGTCCCACGGTGTATGCCTTGTCAAATGTCCAGGTGATTTCGTACTGGGTGACATGATCGGACACGGCCGCATGCGTTACTACCGCGCACCACAGCAGCATAACCAGCAACAACGGTTTTTTCATGACACTCCCTTTTTATTGCAACGTGATCCGAAGATTCCCGGCGTCGTTTCAATGGTTTTATTTCGGAAAAAAAATTCACCCCGAACGCTGGAACGCGACAAGAAACCATCTCCCTTACGGCAGCAGCGTAAATTTCCGCATGATGGATCCGCATCTGACAACATACATGCCCGGCCCGACTTTCTTCCCCTTGCCGTCACAGCCGTCCCATGCAACGCAGTGGCTCCCTGTCGGGACACGTCCGTTCGTCAGTTCCTTTATCTTCTTTCCGCTAAAATCATAAACGGCCATACATATTGTTTCCGGATGATCCAGCATATAACGGAAATATGCCTTTCCGCAATCACTCCTTAGAGGATTGGGAGTAATTTGCAACCGCATGCCGTTTGCGGCTGCCGGAAAAGCGCCATCCGGTTTCTTGACTGATGCGATACTGCCCCGGTAGGCCGCCCACATGTCATTGACGATTGCGTCCCCGCCGGCATCCTTCTGGTCGTTGTTGTAACTCAATCCCGTCTCCTGCTTGAT
This sequence comes from Chitinivibrionales bacterium, assembly GCA_035516255.1. Lineage (NCBI taxonomy): Bacteria > Pseudomonadati > Fibrobacterota > Chitinivibrionia > Chitinivibrionales > Chitinivibrionales bacterium. The sequence continues at coordinate 25,787 of DATJAL010000005.1, forward strand.
GATCGCGTTGGCCTGCGAATCGCTTTCGGTCATCCAGCGGTCGCCATAGGAGAAAAAGGCCGGATGGCTCCAAAGGCCCTCCGCTTTCAAAAGCAGAGCGGCCAGCGCCTCGCCGATCCAGGCCCCGCTGGTGCAGCAATGACGGTAGTCTTCTCCCAGGTGATAATCCGAATCGCTCGCCGTAACCAGCGTCGGCCACTGCGACGGCTGCAGATGTTCGTACGGGCCCCAGCAGGGATCGGAACTCACTGGCACGCCGTTCCACAGTCCCTGGTGCCCAGTATACACCACGTTCGACGGACTGCACCAGCACGGACCGTACGCCGTCTGCATGTCTTCACCGATTCTCAGATTCGGATAGGTGATGGTCGGCTGGGACATGGCCGTGTCGCCAAGCATGATGCCCGCAAACACCATTGCCAGCTTGCGTCCGGAGCCGTGCCCGCCGTGCGCCTGCCAGCCCCTCGAAGCGTTGCAACCGCGCACGATGCCCCACAGGTCGATTCCGTATTGCACCAGCCCTATCATCAGGGAATCTTTTTCCGGTTTGGTAAAATCGCAGATCAGAAACAAAGTTCCTATGCCAACCGCGCGGGCAACCTCCCGGCCGTAATGTACCTGGTATTCCACGGCCGCGTCAAAACCAAAAAAACACACGTCCATCCACGGGCTCCGGTAAAAATGCCGCGACCATTCCTGGAGTAAGGCAGGGGTCATGCTTTTCACCCGCGCCAGGTTGGGCAGCAAATTCCAGCGGAGACTGTCGCCGCAGTAAATCTTCTGCGTGCGGTCGCAATACCCCGGCCGAAAAGCGTCCGTGGGCACCGGCGCCGTAAGGCACGTTAACACGGCGGCAATGCTGTCCGTGCTTTCAGTGCCGGTCCCCGGGGCCAGCCAGGTTTGGATGTTATTATTCGTCGTGACGTGCAGGCTGACGGTTGAGATCAGGGCGTCGCCCGGATTCAAGGTTATAGGAGGATATTTCCGAGAGGTTGCGGTATAGTTGCCGCTCCGGTCGTCAAATGGAGTGCCCTCGTAGGACGGATCAAGATTGACCACGGAACCGTTCCGGGCCGGGCTTACGGTCGGGGCCGGCGCGACGGCGGTGACCGTACATGCGCCCACTACATAAAAATCGCCGTTGACAAACGTGCCAACATGAACGGGACGGCTCAATTTCCAGGTTATCTCATTGTGAACGGTGACACTATCCTGTAAAGGAAGTTCGGACAGCATGGGCGTATACGCCAGGGCGGCAGTACAAACACTCATGCAAAAGAGCAGTGCCGTTCTAAAAGAAAACATGTGCATACAGTAACCCCCAGAAAGCTACGTAACAATCTTGTCGGCATTCTTGTATCTAAAAAGCGGTATTCGCAGACGATGCATTCTCAAAGCGGATCAGGCAGGTATGCTACCGCTTTCAAAACCGGAGCTGTCTGCAGTAATAGGATTATAGTTGTAACTGTCAATATATTATACAAAGGCTTGGGGAGGCGATGCAAGTGAATAAAGGAGCCGGCCTCTTAAAAATAAACCTTAGTATCCGACAATAGCCTGCTCGAGTGAGCCGTGAACAATTACGCCGGACATGCGTAGCTCACCGGCGTTAGTACGTGTGAACTACGTAATTGTCCAGGTAGAACAGAGCATCCAATTGGTTCGTGCTGCATATCTCCACTCCGTATTGGACCTGATATAATGTGGAGTTGGCAGGCATATAGCCTTTGCTCAGCGCATGCTTCATGATCGCTAGAATGTCCAGGTTCATGATCGTCGGCATGTCCACAGGGTTCCCGCTCACGGCAGGTTCATACATGATATAGCTAAGATCGTTCGTATCAGCATGCGGGATCCATTCTATGCCGTCCAAGATCACATGCTCCTGCGCGGGTTTCATGGTATCCCACTGATGCCAGTTGTCAAGCCATATCATTAATTCGGTGGACTGCGGGGGGTTGGCAACGCCGTTGATCCAGATATCAAAGGCGCCGTCGTAGATCTGGTTCGCAGCATGCGGGCTTCTCGAGGAGACATCAACCTTGCACATAGCGAGCGACGAGATAATCGGGGGGGTCTGGTATATCTTTTGAGTGCACGGATACGTCTGGACCTCCCCGCCATGGTTAGGCAGGTTTGCGGTGACGTACCATTGGTGGTAGCTGCACATGTTCATGCATTGCGTCGATCCTCCTCCGTTAAAATATTTTTGGTTCCACGTGTTGTTAAAGACATAGTAACCGGCATAGGATGAACCCGGAGGATCGGTTGTTCCACTGTAGCCGCAGGTCAGTTGCGGGCAGGTCGACGGCTCTGCCGTGAGCGTGAGCGCGATTCCTGATCCCGTTGCCGTTGCCTGGTATTTTTCACTCTCGGCATATCCGAGCGCCCAGCACAAAATCGAATCCGGAAACGTAAGGGCAGCGTTTTTTGCGAAGCCCTGAAAGCGTGCGCCGCCATTTCCCTGAAGCAGCGGATAGATCCTGCCATTGACAGTTGCCTGTTGCAACAAATATGCCTTACCGTTGACAGCAACCCCATACAGGTAAATGCCTGAATTCACCCTGGCCGGCATGATGGAATGTTTGCCGGCAGCCAACATCTGTTGCATCGAACCTATCTGCTTTCCATCAACCGAATAGGTCTTGACCGAAACTTGTGCCGCTTCCTGAAGGCTCAACTGGATTTCACCTCTTGGCAAAAAGGCGACAGGCGAGGCAAGCGCACTTGCTTGCGATTTCAGGTTTTTTATTACCGTTCCTCCGATAACCCACTCGCCGTCGGCGCTTGTGGTAGTCAAGGTGGTGTGATCGCCATGAAGCAACCATACCGTCGCTCCGGCTACCGCAGTGCCGCCGGACTTCACGGTACCGCTAAGGTTTACTTGCGCCGTACAAAAAGAAGCCACTAATCCAACAACCATGGCACCTTTAATGAATCGCATCCCCTTGCTCCTTCCATTACAGACAGGAATTTCCTTTTTCACAAATTTTTAAATCCGGCACGCGCATCATTCTGACAATCCGCGCGGGTATTATTCGTGCGGCTGGCGGACAGGATCCGCAGCGTCTAAAAATCGACGTGCAACGTCGTCTCGGGACCGCCCACTTTTGTCGCGCATTCCAACGTGGCGTCGAGCGTCCCGTGAGGATTCTGATAGCTGGTGATGCCGCTGCTTGTCGTCGATACTCCCATGGAGGTGATGGTCAAAGAATAGGAACCCTTGGCATTCGCCGCATCGTTGGGGTCATAGGATGCCAACCACTCGTTAGGAGCATTATTATCCGCGACGCCCAGAACGCCCGAGGTGCCTCCTCCCGACGAGAAAGTTGAGGCCTTAAAGGCGCCGTTCCACTGGATATTTACCGTAATAGCATATTGGCTGCCGTTGCCGCCGCCCATGAATATTGTCCCGCCGTTGTTCGCGTCATAGGTTGCCATAAAAGGCGCCTCACCGGTAAATGACTCCGCCGCCCCGCCGGTCACGGTAAACCTGGCGGTCGTACTGTTGTTGTTTGTGGGACCGGGATTCGATGACACGGGATTATTGCACTCGAAGCAACCCGATATGACAGCGGCCAGTAGTGCGTAAAGAATGCTGGTGGTTGATTTCAATTTCCGACTCCCCTGTTGCTGATAGACAATTCCTTTTTCCGACATTCCTAAATTCGTAGGTCTTCTTCTTCAATATCCGCTGCCTTATCGTCGGTTCCCGAGGGCGTCCATTCCCGTTTCCAGCAGGCTGACAAGCTTCATATTTTACAATTATTCTGCTTTTTATGTCAACGAACCTTTTGTCAAACACAACATCACCCCGTGCGCACACGCGGCTGCGGCCGCGGTACCGCGGGCGAGCGGATAGGTGATGGAGCGTATGGGCGCACGGAACCACATTGTTTATGGGAAGAAAGGTTGCTGTGGTTTAAAAAGGGTAATTGGCGTATGATGGGATTTGGGGATTTTTGAGACGCAAGGCTACCGCATTTTAAACACGGTCTGGACGGCCGTGCCACACGGAGTGAATTTATTAAGGTCACACGGCCGCCCGACCACCTGATAGGCGCGGAATGTATTTACCATAATTTGACAAAAGCGTCCAAGACCATCTATTTTTCCCGAGGAAGCCGGACGCCTCCGCCATCGCAAGAAGAGGTAGTTGCACATGAGACACGTCTATTTCAATCTACGCATGATTACAATGCTCATCGTTGCGTATGTTGGATCAGTTTGCCCAGCGGTGACGGGAACAGTAATCGATCGGTCTACATCGGCCCTTATACCGGGCGCCACCGTGCACCTGCTCGTAAAGAACTTGACGCAATTGACAGGTGCCGACGGTTCATTTTCATTTTCTCCAAGCGCAACACTCTCTTTGTCCACCCAGCAGTCGTATCGGCAGGTAACCTGCAACAACGGAATAATTTCCCTCTCGCTTGCCTCAACAGGAAAATCGGTGATCATAGACGTGTTTGATGCATCGGGCCACCGTGTTGTGGTACCGTTAAAAAAGGTTCTGTCATCCGGCGACTATAGGTTCGACGTCTTTTCCGTGATTAAGAATGGCTCTTCAACCAACCTCTATATTGCCCGTGTTTTGCTTGATGGGATTACCTATTCATTCAAGGTTTTCGCGCCGTCCGTGGTGCGTCGTGCTCGTAATGTATCGAACAATGGGACGGATTTGGAGATCGCCAAACGCGCCGCGGCCGTTGACTCGCTCACGATAGCCAAAACAGGGTATGAGGGAATTTCAATGGGAATTCCTTCTTATGATGTCGCGTTGGGCGATATCGCCATGGCTCCTCTGTCCGGCGCCCAAATCTGCTTCTGGACGAACGACGGCTCTGAGGGAACGCTTTCGGTCTACCTGGACGGAGTTCTTGCCGGTTCCCTTGGCAGCTATTTCCTTTATCCTACCAACCCGACGTGGGGTGAAGCCGGGACATTCATCAAGACGACAACGGTCGGAAATCACACGGTTTCCGCAACATCGGCCGGAACCACGTGGCCGGCCGCAACGATCACTTTGGCTCCGAGCGAGCAACTTACCTACGAGTTTCCCGCAACCCAATGGTGCTTCTGGACAACGACAAACGTCGGGACCATCAGCATCTCTATTGACAACCTGTATTATGGCGTCCTGACGGGGTATTACAGTTCTCAACCGAGCTGGAACGCTCCGGGAACACTCGTTGTCTCGACGCAACCCGGAACCCATAAACTGTATGCAACATCGCCAAACGTGAGTTGGGGCCCAGTGTCGATTTCCCTGGCCTCGGGTCAGCAACAGTTTTATGAGCTGCATTGATTGAACAGCACAGCCCCACCACCCGGGAAATCCCGAAGTTGAAATAGATTTTTTGCGTTATTTTGATGATAAGCTTGAGAGCCTATTTTATTACGAAGATTCGGTTGCTTTCCCTATAACTTCCTGCTTGAAAATGGCACAGGTAAAGCCCGGCCGGAAGCTTGCCGCCGCTGACGCTGATGCCGTGCTCCCCCGGTTCCTGGATTCCGTGCACAAGTGAGGCAACTTTCTCGCCGGAGATTGTATAAACGTCAAGCTGGACACAGCATCGTGACTGGAGGCCGTAGCTCAGCATAACACCGGAATGCGGTAAACCGAAGGCGCTGACGTGAATACGCGCTTGTAAAGGAATGGTCCGTCGGTCGTAAGGAAGGACGGCTGCCCCTGTCGAAGGAGCATTTGTCCACACGCCGCAGCCGAAGGTGCAAAGATAAAGATATTTGTTCATGGAGTCAACATACACCGAGTTCCCGACGGCGAACGGAAACGGCATCTGGTTCCAGGAGGACCCTCCGTCCGTACTGCTGAAAAAGGCCTGGTCGTTGGTTGAAAGATATACGTTGGCCGAAAAGGATGGGTCAACCGTGATATCTTCCGGCCATAAAACGCCCTGTGGGGTTATGGCGGTCCAGGAAGCGCCTTGATTGGCCGTTTTATAAACTCCGTTGTCTCCCTGCCTTGAGGGTGTTCCGCAAATGTAAACCATGGAACTGTTGTTCGGGTCAACGCCGTAGAGCCGTTGCCCGTGAAGACCGCTGCCGTTGTAGACATTTGCCGCAATGTTCTTCCAGACGGCGCCGCCGTTCGTTGAAACGAAGAGAGCGCCTGCATCGGGTGTCTGCCAGCTTCCGCTTCCCCATGATCCGCCCGAATACGTGAGCCTTTCACACATTCCGACGAAAACAGTGCCATCTTTATGTGCGACTATTTTGTAATAGTGTTTGTTTGCCCCAACGGCCGGAACGTTGAGATTGGTCCAGGCTCCCCAAGTGCCGTTCGTCCTTACCGACTTGTAAACCGCATCGCCGTATTCGGCTATGTACATGGCGTTTCCATCGGGAGAAAGGGCGATGCCGGTGCAAGGATACGGGGTTTGGGTCGAACCGCCAAAAGCGCTCTCGGTAAGCCCTGTCCAGTTCATTGCCGCCCATGTCTGTCCGTAGTCGATGGAGACCACGGGTCCGCCGCCGAGGTTCGGATCCATCATCTGTTTTTCCCACCCGTCGGGGATATCGTGATCGTCGGAGGCTGCGGCGTAAACGGTTCCGGGCACCTTTGGATCAAATGCGATTGCATAAAATGTATTGGCGAACGGGGAACCGGTCCATGAATCGGTCCAGGTGATTCCGCCGTCAAAGCTGTGCGCGAAACCGATATCGGTGTAACAAATGTAATGCTTCATGGAATCGGTCGGGCAGATGTAATAATTCCATGTCGATGTGACGTTGAGCCCGTTGGTCTGCCATTTTTTGTGCTGGCCCCTTGCGCCGCTGTCCTTGTAATTGATGTAGCATTCGCTCCATGTTGTTCCGCCGTCCATTGTGCAATACAGTTCCCCGTCTCCTCCGCCGATAACGTAGTTGGAATCAGTCCTGCAGCAGGTGAACCCGTACGTCATGGGGGCATTCCATCCATATTCATCGAACGCCTGCCAGCCGAGCGTCACATTATCCCCCGGCGGGTCTGGAGGCGGAGTCTTCTGCCAGGCCATGGAATTGGCAATGAACACATTTTTCCAGGAGTTTCCGTCGTTTGTCGTTTTGTAAATGTTGAGGTTGATATAGCTGTCGTTGCCAAAGACCGCAGGTGGAGCGCCCGAAACAATCACATACGCGACGTTTGGACTGTTTTCCGGACATGACATCATATTAAGACATCCAACATCAGTCGCCGCGATGCCGGTGGTAGGGGCCGGAGACCAAGAATTGCCATTGGTCTTTGACAAGTACACCTTGCCGTCGGTTCCGCTTGCCCAGAGCGTGGTGTTCGACGCTCCGTCGCTGCCGCCGCAAAAGCTCACGATCCCCAACGGGCCCGGCGGGGTGACTTTCTGCCAGTTTGTCCCGTTGTTTGAGGAACGCCACACGTTGCTTGACGTGGCTGCATACTCGTACTTTGTTCCCGCATTTGAAATAAAAAAACCAACCGCGTCCGCAGCATCGTTGATGTCGGTGCACCGGCCAGCATTCAGGTATACCGCCTTATCCGTGCCGACGTACATGTTTGTTCCATTAAACGGATCAGGATAGATCCTCAGTATGGTGCCGTCGCCCGCGGCCGCATAGCTGCGTACCGTATTCCAAGTGGTGCCTTCATCGTTGCTCTGCAATAAAGTGGTACCAGTTGCGTCGTACATCAGATTCTTATCTATAGGATCGAATGCGGGGTAGCACATATTCACGTTGTGTATCTGACGATAGTCCATGACGGTCCACGTTGCTGCCCCGTCGGTAGTCCGGTAAAACCCGGACATGTCGCAACTCGCAAACATCGTGTTCTTGTCGTTCGGGTTGATCGTGGGCACGAAGATCGCCCCGCCGCCGCTGAGTCCTGTCTCATGAAATGTCTGGCTGTACAGGGCCTCGGACGAAATGGCCATAACAATGGCTGAACAGGCGATCAAAATTTTTCTCATATCTGATTGTATTTCTTAAAAGGTTATGGACCAAAATATTTTTATAATGAAGAACTAGTATTGTTATTAATATATCCTTGTTTGTTTAGTGTGTCAATGCGATTTTGGAACATCAAGGGTCGTATCGGCGGGCGGAGGCGCCCTATTCGCCATTACCGTGATGGAAACAGGACCGCTTCCAGCATGGTATATTTTGCGGGAAGGTCTTTAACCCCGTGTCGCCCTTGATGGCGGCGTACGATGACGGAGTTTCAGCATGCAAAGAACCGTTGATGTCGGCCTCATCGGCTACGGCATGGCCGGCCGCGTCTTTCACGCGCCGCTCATTTCCTCCGTTTCCGGGCTTCGGCTTGCCGCGGTGGTGGAGCGCCGCGCCGATACCGCACGGGAACGGTACCCCCGAATCGCGGTTGTCAAGGATGCTGCTGCGCTGTTCCGCATGGACAACATAGAACTTGCGGTGATCGCCACCCCTAACGCGACGCACTTCGGCCTGGCCCGCGAGGCCCTGCTTTCCGGGAAGCATGTGGTCGTCGACAAGCCGTTTACGGTTTTGTCAAGCGAGGCGCGGCAGCTTATCGACCTGGCGAATGCCAAAGGCAGGATCCTCAGTGTATTCCAGAACAGGAGGTGGGACGGCGATTTCCTCACGGTCGCGGAAATCATCCGAACAAAACGGCTGGGGAGTCTTTCGGAATTTGCGTCGAACTTCGACCGTTACAGACCGGGCCTCAGGCCCAACGCGTGGCGCGAGCAGCCCGGTTCGGGTGCGGGATTGCTGTACGACATCGGCCCGCACCTCATCGACCAGGCGCTCGTGCTCTTCGGCATGCCAACTTCGGTTCGCGCCGATATCAGAATCCAGCGCGTTCATGGCTTGACCGACGACCAATTCGAGCTATCGCTGAACTATGACGGCCTCACGGCGACGCTCACGGCCGGCATGCTCGCGCGCGAGCCGCGGCCGAGGTTTCTGCTCCGCGGCACGGCAGGCTTGTTTGTCAAGCACGGCCTCGACCCTCAGGAGGAGGCGCTGAGGCTTGGCGGAACGCAGCGTGATCCGGGCTGGGGTTCCGAGGAACCGGCGCGATGGGGAATCATCGAAAGGCCAGACGGAACTTCCGGACGGCAGACGGTTGAGACCGTTCCGGGGCGATACCAGGCGTTTTACGAGAATGTACGCGATGCAATTGTCAATGGCGCTCCCCTGAGCGTGAAGCCGGAGCAGGCCCTGAACGTCATTCGCATCATCGAGCTTGCAATTGAAAGCAGCCGCGAGGCGAAAACAGTGGAGATGCGCTCATCGGTTTTTTAGCGAGGTGCCGCAACTTTTGGCGGCTACTCAGGGCATGCAGAGGCTTTAAAAAAAATCGGAATGTTAGTTACGCGATAATGAATCATCACTTCTATTGCTGATTTAATGTCTTAACAGGCTGCTGAAAAACTCCATGGAGGATGTAAAATTGCTTGACTTTATGACATGAACTGGCGATTTTAAGCAAATTTTGTCAGCGCATTTGTCAAGAAAACACCTCAAAGCGAGTTTTTCAACAACCTGCTAACGCTTCCTCGAGAAATCTTCATTGCCTCAAGAACCACCATACAAGACCTTCAGTTGCTCCACGGTCGGATGACCGGAATAAAATTCACCTTGCGGACCAGTATATCCAGCCTTGCGCTTTACAAGCTTTACTGAGGTAAATCCACCCTTGGAATTTGGAATACCAATGGTTAGTGTATCGCTAGCAGCTTGGGGAGGATTAACCTCATTCGGGACCAGCGCAACGGGTGCTGGCGGCTGAAGAACATCTGCAACAGCCGGCGTCTCATCTACGTCAACTGAGGGATAAGTGTCCCAGTAATAATAATATGGATAATAATCAGGTCCAGCTATTACAGTTATGTTTGACCGGGAGCCCCCATAATATCTTCTGCCGTAATAGCCGCTGTAACTTGAGCCATGGTAGACATGCGATCCGGTAGTACGGGCACTGGAGTACCCTCCGGAATGAACGCTGGAATGCCCTCCGGATGAATGGCTGGATTTAGTAGAACCGGAATTAATGCCTGGTGAGCGTTCCAAGGCAAACGCTGTTGCCGAAAAAAGAGCAATTATGGCAATAATCGCACAAAAATGTAAAAATCCTGAAGAGGGACCTTTCATATTATCACTCTCCTCTCTTCCATTTATTTGACTTTAGAAGAGGAGCGAAAGTTACAGCAATCTGAATGGAAACTGCAATAAGACCCTACCACTGGAATACCAAGGATACCGCTGTCGGGCCGGAAGTAAAATGGTGAAGCTCTTGATTTATTGTTTCAAAGCCAAAGGCAAGGGAGGTGCTCATCACCAATGAAAAATAACTGCTAACGTTAAATCCCAACGTTTGCGGAAATTCAATTTCGTAAAATTTTCCATAGACATTGTTTTGAATTTCCGCTCCCTTGAAATTCTCGTAATAGAACAGCAATCCAGTTTTTAGGTAAAAATTATCTGTTATCTGAAAGCCAATGTTGCTCCTTAGATAAGTAGGGTAAGTAGTCAAATGATTGACACCCACCCCGCTTGAAATAAAACATTCTAAAGAGCCGTCGATCCATTTGCTGTTTGTTATCTTTTTCTTTGCCAGCAATGCGGCATCTTGGTTAATTCCGAAATTTCTTAAAGGCATGAAATTCAGATAGGTATTATTAGGCCTTCGACAGCCAAGTGCAATGAATTGTCGATCGCATTGCTGTCGGACTGATGAAAAGGCAAAAATTGCCATCTGATGCCGGTAAAAGGGAAAGAATAGATTTGAATTGAATTTGTTATGCCATAGGAGGGGAAAAGGATATCTTCAAAATTGGAAGTCACCAGATTTGAACTCACGCTCCCCGCGGACTGCCATATTTTTTCCGGCACGGTCAGCGGCCTGTCAATTTCACGCACGGGGACCATGGCTTTTGAGGAACAGCATCCCAAACCGATCAATCCACATATTCCGACACGAATTACTAAAATGACATTTCTCATGGGAAACTCCTTTTTTTAATGATCAATGGGGATGGGAGGTAGCCCAAGGCATGTAAAAAAGTGTTTCCACGAGGAAATGCCTGTCGTTCCTATCGCCATACCGTTTTATTAATCAAACCTCGATCTTCATTCTGAACCAGACAAATAAAAACCCCCGCCTTTTTCAGAAGCGAGGGTTGTAATTAAATCTAAAATTATCACTAAGGAGGCTAACCAAAACACATTCTTACTTGATTTTTACTGTCTCTTGCAAGTATCTGCGCCATCTTCATAGTTAAAAATTAAACTGTCTGACAGGTATTTTGACACAGAATACCTTCTACCGTAGGGTGAATGTGAACCCGAGTCAGGATAAATAACAATTGTGTCATTGGTTATGGACCAAGTGCCGATGAGAGGGGGAATTATTAGCTCTGGTATTGGAATTTTGTATGAAGTGCCGCCAGATATTTCGATACTGTCTTGAGTGATCATATAAATCTTGGATGTTACGCCAGTATCGAAACTTATACTTGACCTTGACCAAACATTGTCCCGATTAATTGATGACTTGCCACCCACGTACCAATTAAATCACTCTTTTGAAATCCTGTGGTGGTCTTTGTGATTGAAGTCGTTGGATTGGTACAACAGTTAAAAAAAGCCAAAAGACATGCCAGAGGCCCTATAAAACATTTGGGGATTATATACTTGACTCTTTGCATCATCAGAAATACCCTACAATACAGTAAAATGGAGAATGACCAGTGCGCCCCACTCATCGCCTCCAACTATCGTATAAATGCCTGGAGTGAAATTATTGAAGGTCGAATTGCATTCAACCGGATTAGCACAGGGAAAAGAATTTATTAAGGTCAAATTGCCTGTCCAAAATCCTGCAAGTTTAATCCCGTAGTTCAAATCACTCGAAGGTTGAAAATCATAGTTAGTAATAACGGGGTCAGCCGGACAATTGTATATCCCCGGAGGGAAAAGAATAAGGGGTATTCCGGATGACACACTTTTTGCGTCGTAATATCCCTGCAGGATAGCTATGCCGAAAGGCTCGTTGAAAACACATGGCTGGAGGGTAAGGCCTTGAATCGGCCAGGCATTGGCTATATTGGCTTTATTCTCAGTTGCCAACGTGTTTTTTTCGTCTATGGTGATGGAAATCGAATCTCCGGAGTGATAGGCCACAGAGCCGATGGTCAGCGTAAGGCTCAATCCGTTTCCTGAGGAAGCAGTGGCGGAGGTTTGATTAAACCTAAATGTGTCCTGCGCACAATCACAAATTTCCGCACCGCAAGGAGCCAGAATGTTGACTGTATCGACTTGACCGGCTGTTACGGTGATTGTATCAGAAGTAATATAAGAAATTATGACTGAAAAGCTTTTGCTTGTATCGCTCCCCACAACATATCGAGAAGGTATCTGAACCAAATATTTACCAGGAGGAATATCGTTTAAAGTATAGTTCCCTTTGGAATCTGTTTTTACGGCATAGGTAGGGGGCACCGTTAAAACACTTACGCCCGCTACCAGGGATTCGCCAGGACAACCGGAAGTGACATGCCCTACAATACTGGGAGATGTTTTAGTGATTGGAGCTGTTGGATTGGTCTTACAACTTAATAAAGCCAAAAGACATACCAGAAGACATATAAAAAATTTCATCTTTTGCCCCCTTCCCAGAAGATAGTCGTTCTATGGGGTAATAAGGTTCATAGAAAGGTGTTTCCTTTTTCTAGGACTTCGCTGCCACTTACGAAGCTTTGCCTTCCTTGATAATATAGAGTTTCATACGGCTTTTGTCAATAGCTATCCATTGACCGTTAGGAATTGCTAAAAACGGGACAGCTCGTTTAAATCCATCCCGTTAATTTTGCGCGGCCGTCTTCACTTTCAGCCGGCATCTCCCGTTGAGCAACTTTAATTACTACTATTATATTCCGAATCCGACTCCAAAGTATAGCAAATATCCTTGGGAAACTCGATACAAACCAAATTGACGAAGAATTCGAAAACTAACCTTAAATAAGTCCAGAGAGCCCGTGACTCCGGTTCCAACATATTGGGAACGATTTCTAAATGAAAACCTTCCTGTCCAGATGCGAGTGCAGCATATTTCCGGACGAATAAAAGGGAGGTTATTTTTTTAATCCTGCCGAAGTTCGCTCCAAAACCGGCAACGATTCCTGAATATCCGACCTCGGAAAAAACTGCCGGTCCATTTATCGGTTAAAGGGTGCCCTCTTCTTCTGTCGCTGTTAAATTAAACACCACTCCAATTTCAAGACTGATTAGTAAAGGATAACTTACCCTGAGATCCAGCATCGGCCAAATTGATTCGATAATTTCATTTCTGTAAAGTGAGTACCGGTGAATCTTGGCATGTTCTCTCGGGATGTTCGAATGGGCTGGCGCAATTTGAAGTGAGCTATCCGCGTCGGCAGTACCGGAATCGGAACGAATTCTGTCATTTGCCGTCGACAAAGAGGGTACCGCTATTGCAATTAAGACGATGAATAAAATTCTGAGCATATTAAAAGCCCTTGGAGTCTCATCATGAGATCCACCTAACATAGAAAAAATATTCTTCAACCGCCCAGGATTTTACCGGAATTATCAAAAATTCCTTTCGCTCGGCCCCTTGACCGAAGGGACATCGCGTTAGCCTTTTTGCATTAATCTTTTCGGCAAAAAATAAACCCTGCCGATAAAAACTCATCGACAGGGCAATGGGTAAAATGAGTTCCTCATCCTTTTTACAATTTGGTCCTTATTTAGTATCCTTCTCCGCGCGGTATGCAAGAGCGAGTTTTAACTGTTTGATCGCTTCTTCGCTTGCAGCAATTGCCTCGGCCTTGTGGCCGCCAAAATCGTGGGGAGCTTTCTGCATGTACTCGATCGCGTCCTTAAGTTCATTGATCGCTTTGGCTATTCTGGGATGCAATACCTTTTCGGCCTTGATCTCTTTTTTTGTCGGCTCTTGTGAAAGCACCGGTTGAGCGGACATTGCAAAAAACACGAGCGCCAGAGCGCAAACACAACTTTTAAACATGACAACCTCCGTTGTTAAGGTTTACTATATACAAACCAGGAATTACGTCGACATTGTTAAAAATAAACTTTACTATTTTCAACGCTTGCAGATTGGTTCCGTCGCCACCTCACTTCCTTTCCAGTCCTTCAAAATGCCGCTCACACCACTGGACAAGAGTCATTTTATCATGGAATGAAATGCCGTGTCAATGAGAAAAAATTCTCCTTTTTAAAGATTGGGTTATCCCCGTACTCGATAGAAGAACGGGGATACCGCAGGCAATGGCACAGCCCGCGCATTGTCACTTCGTTCCATAAGGTAAGGTGGTTGCGCTGGGCGCTTCTTATTGTTCAGTTTGCCTTTTCCCCGCCACCGGGGGCGGGGTTCTTCAATTCGCACTTCGCTTCCCGGCCTTATTGGAAATATTGCCGCTTTAAAAAGCTCTTGCCAATTAATGGCCTCCGCAACCTTCCCAGAACGTCCGGAGCCGCTCATTCCTTCTTCCATTAAGGTCATCAATCATCCACTATCCTTTTATAAAAACAACTCCATCAAACGGCCTTTGTTATCGCAGGCATCATGCAGTATTTCGGGGTGCGGCAGGAGAAAGGAGACGCCCTGATATTTTATTGTAAGGGTAGGTATTATTTTATAATGGGTGGCGCTGAATAAACATAAAACCCGCGGTAGCTGATTATGACGCTCACTTTTCTCATCCTGTCAAACATCCTGCTTGCCGTCCTTATCCTTCTGGTCGTATTCCTCCGCGGAAAGGGCTCCGATGCCGTTGAAATAAAGGACATCGCCTCGCGCCTTGAATCATCCGTCAAGGACGAGATATCCCGCAACAGGGAGGAAAATGCCAAAACCGCGGCCCAGAGCAGAAAGGAATCCGCCGATTCCTTCAACAGCTTTCAGGAGGCCATCCTGAAAAGAATGGCCGAAATTGTTAAATTCCAGGGAGACCAGTCGGAGATAATCCGCAAGCAGGTCACCGAGCTCACGCAGGCCAACGAAACGAGGCTCGAAAAGCTGCGTGAAACACTCGACAATCAGCTCAAGGTGCTCCGGGAAGACAACACGAAGAAACTCGAGGAAATGAGAAAAACGGTTGACGAAAAGCTACATGAAACGCTTGAAAAGCGGCTGGGCGAATCGTTTAAAATCGTCTCGGAACGGCTCGAACTGGTGCACAAGGGCCTCGGCGAAATGCAGTCGCTCGCCACCGGCGTGGGCGACCTCAAGAAAGTGCTCACCAATGTCAAGGTGCGCGGCACCTGGGGCGAGGCGCAGCTGGCCGGCCTTCTGGAACAGTATTTCTCCCCCGAACAATACGAAAGAAACGTCGCGGTGCGGAAGAACAGCCTTGACAGGGTGGAATTCGCGATAAAGCTGCCGGGAAAAGACACCGAGAGCGAAAAACCGGTGTACCTCGCCATAGACTCCAAATTTCCCCAGGAAGACTACCACCGGCTCATCGAGGCGCAGGAGCAGGCCAACCCGGCGCTCGTGGAGCAGTGTTCAAAGGCGCTGGAGGCCAGGGTCAAAGCCGACGCCCGCACCATCAGGGACAAATACATCAATCCGCCGGTGACCACCGATTTTGCCATCATGTTTCTTCCCACCGAAAGCCTGTACGCCGAGGTGTTGCGGCGGCCGGGCGCGGTGGAAGGTATAATACAGGAATTCAAGGTAATTGTGGCCGGACCCACAACCTGTGCGGCGCTGCTGAGCAGCCTGCAGGTCGGTTTCCGCACTTTGGCCGTGGAAAAGCGGTCGGCCGAAATCTGGAAAATCCTCGGCGCGGTCAAGACGGAATTCGGCAAGTTCGGCGACCTGCTGGAAAAAACCCACAAGAAAATGCAGGAGACCAGCAACGTCATCGAAGACGCTGCGCGAAAATCGCGGACCATCGAGGGAAAGCTCCGAAAGGTGCAGGTGCTGCCCGTCGCGGAGGCGCAGGAAATGCTGGAGACGGAAGGCCGGGATGGCGAAGACGACGAGGGCTGTGCCGGCACCTGAAGATTAATAAAATTGGATCCAGACCGCAACCCCGACCATATTTTTTCGAGATCGGGGTTTTTCATTTCAACAGGGCCACCTTGCGATGCGGTACGCGCCCGGATATTACCGCTTGCCCATCTGCATCGTTTTCTTTCCGTCCCTGACGATCACCGCATGATCCTTTATAGAGCGTGTCGCGCGTGATGAAAAGGGTCTCGGGTATCATGTTCGTCGCGCCGAGCCGCACCTCATTGATGATTGCGGTAAAACAAAGGGCCGCATTTTTCATCTCGTTCTTTACTTCCTGGACAAGGCCTGTGTCGTATGCCTTTCCCGCATACGCCGGATCCTCCAGCGCGGCGTCAAGATCTAGCGGATTTGCATAGACCGTACACTCGCAAGCCCTTGGCGCGGTTGCGCAGAAAAGCGCTGCCGTACAGATCATCATCACGGCTTTTACTCCCATAACTCCTCCTTTGACGGTTGTCCCCCACACCATGAATATATCTGTCTTTTCCGGATTTTTAAATGGCATCGCGAAAAATAGTTTTCCGATGGAAAACATATAGGATGATTTTTGGGCGGGGGTATTTCTGCGCAAACAATTGAAGTCCCGGCAGCGTAGCGCTTTCCCTGTTACCGCTCGACAACTGCCCGACAGAAAAAGGTCCTTTCACCCTCGACGACTTCCACGACGTACACCCCGGGCGTACGAATGCCCACGGCCGCATTACTTTTTGTAAAATTCTCGTGCGCGACAATTCTTCCGCTGATGCTGAAGATCGTAACCGAGGTTCGGCCATGCCCTTCAATCCGGATCATGTTTCCGAAAGCGGCAACCTTCACTCTTTCACCGGTAAAAGGTGTCGTGCCCTGCTGCGCGACGTGCACCGCCTGGAGCGCGCACGCGCCCGTCGAGGTGAAACGTTGTCCGGCGGCAACCATTTCGAACGCGGAGACCGGGATGGCGCTCAGATCATCCGCGGCGAGCAGGGTATCCCATTTCGCAACCGACTGGCTGTCGTTCATGGCCATGAGTGTCACATTGCCGGCGTCGGCAAGAATCATGCCGTATGTCTTGAGGCACTGCGCGAGGACGCGCGCCCCGGGCGACGGCAAGCCGCTTATATCATACGACTGCATCAACCGCAGCCGCGCGCCATAGGGTATCGCGCTGTCGCCGCCGCTCGCCGCGCTCGTGGCATTGCTTGCCGGCCGTACGTACGTGTTATGACGAATCCGGTTGTTGGGCAGCACGAACCGCACCGCGTGGTTGATGGCGCCGGCCGCCACCTCATCGGCGGTAAAGAGCAGCGGTGCGATAGGCAGCCCCGACACGTCGGCGCTCGTGCACTGCTCCCCGCGGTTAGACGTGTCATACTGTTTGTCAAGGTGCCACACGGCCAGGCACCCGCCGTAAAAGGTGTCGTTGACGATGTTAGCACCCCACATCTCAAACAGTGTCTTGGTGGGATTCTGCATCACGATGAGGTGGCAGTCGCCGCCGCTCAGACACTGATAACCCGTCTCGCCCTCAAGCGCACCTCCCGCAGGCACGGGCACGGGTTCATAATCGCATTCGCCGTCATAAAAATTGTCGGTTCTCACAAAGGAGCGCATGGGCGCGGTGCCGTTGTCGGTGAGGATGTGGAATGAATAATCTATTTGCAAATGACCAAGTCCCCAGCCGCCATGATTTGCCAGCCAGATCATGACGCCGTCCGAAGCCGAGTCCTTCTGCGCGGTAGAGATGTCAACGTACCAAGGCGCTCCGGGCTGTCGGTAGACCACTTGGGAATAGGAAGGAAATACAATAAAAATTGGAAGAAAAGAAAAAAGAGTTAGAATGTTCCGGCGATGAGGCATAAGTGCTCTCCTTTTTGATTGCGATCAATGGGTGAAAGGTTTTTATCCGCGCCATCGTTTTCGTCGTGATAAATAAATCCCTTAAAATCAATTTTTATTTCATTCGTCATCCGAACGATTTGTCTACCCTATGAATAAAGGATGCAAAACTCGTGCCGAAGTATATCCATTTTGGCGTTTGGTAAGCCGATTTTTCCCGCGGGTAAATTTGACTGAGAATTGCTGCCGCCTCCTTTTGGTTCTGAATTGGCGCGCTTTTTTTCGGCCACTACTTGTAACATTTTCTCTCCTCCATGCGTTAATACCATTGGAAGGCAGCAAGAAGCATTGGAATCATCTGAACCTTGAGTTCATAGAAAGCGAGCGCCCCATGAGGTACAAAGTGGTTGTGCAGCAATGCGCCGATCCAGTGGTCGGCGCGAAAATGGCCGCCGAAATCAGCCGGTGGTCGGGCATGAAGGCGGATGCGATACAGGGCATTCTGGCGCAGAAACCCGTGTGCATTCGAAAACAGGCGGACGACAACGAGGCCCTGCACCTCAAGTCGGCGTTCGAGGCGATGGGCGGACGGGTCGCGATAGTCGTACTCAACCAGAACTATGCGGCAGCAGCCGCGGATGATGACGAAGGGGAACCAGCGGACGACAGCCGCTGCATCCCGGACAGCGAGTACACCAGGATACTTAACAGCCGCAAGGACATTTTCGTCATAGAAAAGGAGGCGGCGCTCCGCAATTATGTCGTTGCCGCCTTGATATTCGGGGCGTGCTTCGGCTACTGGTTGAGCATACAGAAAATCACACCGCCGGACTTCACCGACTTTTACGAAAAAACAGTGAAGACGGGTTCCACCACGTTCACCAAGGTTGACGTGAAGGCCATGCTCGACGAAGAGAAAAAGCGGCGCGAGGGGCTGGCGAAACAGAAGGATCAGGTCCCGGCTGAGAAAAAGACGCTTGTGCATGCCACGAAAAAATACGGCGACGTTGGAAAGAGCCAGGGAGGCGGCGATCCCCGCGAGCATGTTACCAAGCTAGGCGTATTGGGTCTCATCAGCGGCAAGATCACCGGCAGGCATGTCGCCAATGCCGACATTTTCGGACGAGGCGGGTTCGCAGAAAACATCGGCGGGATTCTGCTGGGAACAAACGGTCTCAAACCGGGCGGCTCATCGGGCAGTGGGAGAAGAGAAGCCGTGGGAATCGGTTTTGGGACGGGTTATGGAAGCGGCTTTGGTGAAGGAGCGGCGCTCACCGATGTCAACCAAATGATCAACAACATATTCGACAATGAGGGCCAGACCGAGGTTGCGTTCGTGCATAAGCCGAAGGCGACGATTTCGGTCCATGAGCCTGAGTTGGTGCACTCCGGCCAAATCCAACCGAGCGGCAGGAGCAAGGTAAGCATCATGCGCGTGGTGATGCAGAACATCAACGCGCTGCGCTACGCCTACAACAAGCGGCTGGGCGAGAAGCCGGGTCTCAAGGGCAAGGTCACATGCAGGTTCGCCATTGACGAATTCGGCAGGGTGATTTTCTGCGAGGTGCTCGAATCGAACCTGGGCGACCCGATGCTCGAGCACGAGGTAGTTGACAAAATAAAACAGTGGGCCTTTGAGAAAATCGACAAGCCCGGCGACATCGCGGAAGTGATGTATCCGTTTGTATTTTCCCAGTAATTAGTAGATAAAAATTAAAAAGAATTGGGCGTTCCCCGGGTAGTGATACATCGTGTCACTACCCGGGTCTGTCTCCCTCCGGGCTCGGCTGTTCGCCTCGTTGCCGGACCGCCCGATGCCGCTTCGCGGCGGGGTCGGCCGGCAATTCGTTCCTGCTCACCCTCCGATCCACCCAACGCGCGGTAAACAGTATTTTCCGCATTTGTGAATGCCTTATCATCAACGTAAATCTATTTATATTGGCTATAATACTTGTCTTTCTCCACAGATTAATAGTTCGCGCTGCTGCTGTATCGCCAGCCACTAACACCCTCCGCGAATAACTGGAGTACCGGCGCCAAAGAGGGGGTGCGCCCCCGGATCGTCCCCGCGCCGCACTGTCTCGATACGCGGGACTAAAGTGCCCGCTACTCGACTACCGTGCGCGGCGCGGGAAAGCCCGGGGGCCAGGGGGAGACTTCCCCCTCCAAATAAATTATTTTTATCACCATTAACAATGACAGCTATCCCCCGCACCATCCTCCACGTCGACATGGACGCCTTCTTCGCGTCCATTGAGCAGCGCGATAACCCGGCACTTCGCGGCAAGCCCGTGGTCGTCGGCGCCATGCCCGGAACGCGCGGCGTGGTTTCGGCCGCGAGCTACGAGGCGCGGGCGTTCGGCGTGCGGTCGGCAATGCCGGCCAGCCGCGCGCAGCAATTGTGCCCGCGGGCAGTGTTTGTGCATCCGCATTTCGAGGAATACGTTCACGCGTCGCACATGGTCATGGACATTTTGCGGCATTACACGCCGCTCGTTGAGCAGGTGTCAATCGACGAGGCGTATCTTGACATAACGGGCACGCGTAGGCTGTGGGGCGAGCCGGAAGAAATCGCGGCGGATATCAAGCGGCGCGTGCTTGCGCAGACGCGGCTTACCATATCGGTGGGCGTGGCGCCCAACAAGTTCCTGGCGAAAATCGCGTCGGACATGAACAAGCCCGACGGCCTGACCGTCGCGCCGTTCGACGCGACCCAAATTCCATCGTGGCTTGCGCCCATGCCGGTAGGCAGGCTGTTCGGGGTGGGCAAGGTCACTGAAAAACTGTTTTTCGACATGGGGATAAAGACCATCGGCGCCGCGCAGAAGTTGTCCCTGGATTTTCTCGAGAAAAAATTCGGCAGCAACGGCATGTCGCTGTACCGCCTGTGCCGCGGCATCGACGACGGCCCGGTGGAAGTGATCGAGGCGGCCAAGTCCATTTCGCGCGAGCACACGTTCCAGCGCGACACCGAAGATGTGGAAACAATCAGGGCCAAACTGCTTTCCCTGTCGCGCGATGTCGCGGCCCGCGCGCGCACGGCCGGTTGCGCGGGCGCCACCGTGGCACTCATCTACCGCGGATCGGATTTCACCAAGCACACGCGGCGCAGGACGCTGTCCGCCCCCACCAGCAACGGCCGCACCATTTTCGAGACCGCGTTCGACCTTTTCCTCAAATCGCCCATTCGCGGCAAACCGGTCCGCCTCATCGGCGCGGGCCTCACGGGCTTTACCGATGCGGCCCAGACCGACCTGTTCGAGCCGCCCGCGGCATCCGAGGCCCGCGGCGCCGCGGACAAGGCGGTCGACGCGGTTGTCAAGAAGTTCGGCCCGGATGCGATTTTTCTTGGCGGCGAATCAAGAGATGCTGGGTAATTTTTAATAAAAGTCGGGCGTTCCCCCACCATATAAAATCACTTTGACAGCAAATCTTTTCCCCATCAACTATATTTTTCTTTCCATTAATACCATATGAATCCCATGGAACTCAAATACCCGAAATACGACTTTTCCCCCGTGCTCGGCTGGTCAATATCCCGGTACGAGGTGTTTGACAAGTGCAAACGGCAGTATTTCTACAACTACTATCCCAAGTTCGTACCCGGCGTGCCGTTCTATAAGATGACGAGCCTCAGGGACATGACGTCGGTGCCGCTCGAAGTGGGCAACGTGGTGCACGACGTGCTCGAGGCGTTTCTGCGCCGGCTGCAGAAAAGCGACAGCGGCATCGACGAGGAGCGCTTTTTCCTGTTTGCAAAAGAGAAGACCGGCGAATACTTTACAAAGAAGACGTTTCTCGAGGTCTACTACGGGCAGGCGAAGGAGATCCACCGGCCGGAGGCTGACAAGAAAATCGCCGCCTGCCTCAGGAATTTCATCGGCAGCCCGGTGTACACCTGGATCTTCATGAAGGCAATCACCAACAAAGACAACTGGATGATCGAGCCGCCGGGCCTGGGCGAAACACGTCTCTCCGGCCTCAAGGCGTACTGCAAGATGGATTTTCTCTTTCCGGTCGACGAGGAGATCCACATTCTCGACTGGAAAACCGGCGCCAAGGACATGCTCAAGCATTCGCAGCAGCTCATCGGGTATGCGGCCGCTGCGCATGCCAATTTCAGCATACCGCAGGGCGCCATCTTCCCGAAAATCGTTTACCTGCACCCGTCGTTCGAGGAGTTCGAAATCACGGTCTCGGAAAATGATTTCCAGTCGTTTTTCGAGCGGATCAAGGCGCAGATCGCCGAGATGCGGTCGTACTGCGCCGACGCGCAGAACAACGTGCCCAAGCCCATCGAAGAATTCCCCAAAACGCCGTCGCAGGCCATCTGCAGGTTCTGCAACTTCCAGGAGCTGTGCTTCGGAAAAAAAAACGCACCCGAAAAACCGGGTGCGTTCTGAAGCAATCCGTTTTGTAAATCGGTTTATATCTTCTTGGCCGGGGCCGCGGCTTTCTTAGCGCCGGTGTCGGGCGACATCAATTCGGGCTCCGGCATGGTCGTGTCCACCTTCCTGCCCTGCCGCTTTGCCTCGGCGCGCAGTTCCTCAACGCTGTTCATGGGCTCGCCCAGGTGCAGGGTCATGAACTCGGCGTCCTCCGCGAGCGAATCCTGGGGCGTGTTCTTGAGCACCCACTTGTAGTTCGCCTCGGCGAGATCGCTCTTGTTCTGGTATTCGTCGTAAATGAACCCGATCATGAAGAATGTTTTGCACCGCGTGCTCTTGTCATTCACGAGCACCAGGTAATCGCGGTAATTCTTGATCGCGTCGGTGTATTCGCCCTTTTCGGTCTGCACCTTGGCAAGCTCCGAATAGGCGCGAATGCCCTCGGGCGTCAGCGGGAACGACGTGACCAGCGAGCGGTAGAGGCCGGAGGCCTCGGCCGTGTTGCCGGTATCCCTGAGCGAATCGGCCCGCGCCATAATCGTGGCGGGATTGCCCACCTGGTCGTCCTTGTATTCAACAAGATCGAACTTGACGTTGTGCGCCTTGCGCATGGCATAAATCATGCTGTCGACTTTGTTGTACACCGCCTTGGTGATGTACCGGGTCACCACCCGGTTGACGCCTGCGGTGTCTTTCGCCGTCACCGACCCGCGCTCATCCCACATGGCGTACACGCACATCTGCGTATCGATGGATACCGTGGCCTTTGCCTTCGGCGCAAGAACGTTGTTCACGTAGTTCGTCGCGACTTCCACCTTCCACGCCCAGTCGAGCACGGACTTCACCTCGTCTTTGTCGGAGAAGCCGCATTTCTTCGCATCCACGGTCCAGAGCTTCCATCTGAGGAGCCAGCGCGCGAGGTCGGCCCTGCCGGCGGGCGTGTTGTAAATCGCGCGCTGCGATTCGGGCAGCCACGTCATGATCACGTCCATATCTTCCTCGGTGATCAGCTTGCCCTTGCCGTACCAGTCCTTGGTCGAGTCCGGGAATTTCTGCTTGTACTGCTCTTCGTAGGACTTTCTCATGAAGAAGTTGGGGAGCTCGTTTCTCACCATGTAAACCCAACGGTTCTGGACCTCAGGCGTGTCGACCTTCGTGGTGTCGTTGGGCTTTTTCCTGAGCAGAGAATCGGGCACCGGGTACTTGGCAAGGAACAGCGTTCGCACGATCTGGTCCCTCACCTCGGCAACGGAACGCTGCACCACCGAGTCCCGTTTTGCAACCGGGGCCGCAGGAGCGGCCGCGGTCTTGGCGGTGTCTTTTGCCTTTGCGGCGTCCTTCGCCTTGGCCGTATCCTTCTTCGGCGCGGGCACATCGATCTTGATCTTCACCTTGAACGAATCACGATGCGACTTGTAATAAGACTCGATCTCCTTGTCGGTGAACCCGAGGCCGCCGTCGAGCACCTTCTGGAGATACATCTGCGCCGGGAAATACCGCTGCTTCCACTGCCACGACAGGTTGCTTTTGAGATTGCCGCTGTACGATTTCGCGGCGGGGTCCGACGACAAAAGTTCCGTTGCGACGGCAAAGGTGGAAATGGAGCGCTCGCCCGGGAAGTACTCGCCGGAATAAGACGGGTACAAACGGCGCATCTCCCAGAACGCATTGTAGTTTGTCTTGGTGAGGGTCCAGCCGTCTATGGTGGCGATGATTTCCTTCTTGTCCTGTTTCTGGCAGAACGAGCACAGGCAGACCATCAGCAGGATGGCCCCGAAACGAACGACCTTGAGGTGCATGGCGATTCTCTCCGATAATGTAAAGGTGGCAGTTGAGTGTTTCACGAAACTTCCTTCCCCCTGAATGGTTATTTGAGCGCGGCCACCGCCTCGTCGAGCTCGTCGTAGATCTCGAGCAGGGTCGTGGCGCCGATGATTTCGATGATTTCATACACGTTTTCGTTGACGTTGGCGATCTTGAAGCTCCCGGCCTTCTCCTTTGCCGATTTGCTGAAATGGAGCAGGATGCCGAGGCCGGTGCTGTTGACGTACCGGAGCTTCTTGAAATCGGCGATGATGTTGATGAAGCCGTCGTTGAAGAGGTTGCAGATCTTTTCGAGCACGGTCTCGACGTTGGTGGCGTCGAGATCGCCGATGAACCTCACGAGTTTCGTGTTGGTATGCCCCTTCACCTCTTCGTATTCGAGTTCAATCTGAGACTCCATACTCATTCCTCTCTTAATTTGGTAACGTGCACCGACGTTCCCTGGCTTGAAAAAGTGATGTCGAGGTCGTTCGAAAGCATTTTGATGAGCGCCAGCCCGCGCCCGCGCTTTTCGTCAAGATGCGCCTCCGGGGCCTTCTTGGACACGGATTTCGAGAGCTCCTTGAGGCGCGCGGTCTGGTCGGGATCGCTGGCATTGATCACTTCGAGTTCGATTTTTTTCGGGTCTATGGTGACGGTGATGTCGATATTCTTTTTGTCCCTGAGCGAGCCATGCTCCACCGCGTTGTTGCATACCTCGTCCACGATGGTCTCGATGCGGAACGAATCGCGCGGCGAATAGCCCTTCTGCCGCGAGATGCGGCTCACCATCTGCCGCACGGGCGGAACGAACTGCAGCTCGGACGGAAACGACAGGTTCAATTTTTCGGACTTCCGCTCCACCTCCCAGTGATAGGCGTTGATGGCGGACCGCATCTCGTTGTAAAACTTGAAGATTTTGGTCGCGCCCATGGCGCTCAGCTTGGTTTTGACGTCGAGATTGACGCCCGTGAGCACCAAGTCGCCGCCGCGCTCCACGAGCATCTGCTTGCATCCCATGAGCTGCCCCAGCGCGGCGGAGGAGACCACCGACACGCCCGACATCTCGGCAATCAGGAAATTCTGTTCGGTTTCGAGCACCGATTCGAATTCCCTGTGGATGTAACCGATGCTGTCGGAATCCAGCGCGCCGTCGATCTTCCACATCGTGAGGTCGGGCCGCAAATCAACAGGTTTTTTCTGTATCTTTACCGAAGCCATACGCGATCGCCGTTTCCTTTTTTTCCCCTTACAAATCTTCCCGTTTTCTCACCACGCGAACCCTCGTGGTGTTGCCCACGCCCACCTCCATCTTGACCTCCTCGGACAGCAGGCGCACGATCTCGAGGCCCAGTCCGCGGCCCTCTTTCTCCTCTGTCAATTCATCGGCGCGCTTGTCGGCCTTTTTCACCGCGGTCTTGAGCCGGTCGAGGTCCTCCTTTTTTCCGCCCTGGTCGTTCACGTGGAACTCGAACCGGTCGGGAAAAATCGAGCACTCCATTTCTACCGTCGCGTCGATGCTGCGCGAGCCATGGACGATCGCGTTGTGGCATATCTCATCGACGATGACTTCGGAACGGTAGGCGAATTTGGGGGAGAATTTCGTCACCGCAAGCGTCTCCGCGACAAACTTGCGGACCGGCGCGATATAATCGAGGTCCGACGGAAAAGTGATTTTAAAAATGTATGGTCTCTTATCGTCCATGTGGTCGCATCAGTCCTTCCAGCATAACGCCCATTAGGGTTATTTGTCCCCGTGCAGAATGAATCCCTCGTCGCCCGTGCCCACCACGCCTTTTTTCACCAGCACCTCAACCAGCCGCGAGGTGATGGAGAGCAGGGTCGAAAAGGTCGGTGCTTCGTTTAATCCTTTGATCTTTGAACTGGCCTGAGCGTCTTTTTCAGAAGCGCCGCGCAGCGAATCGAGCACGCATTCGAGCACAAACATGATTTCGCCATAGGTGAGGTTGCCCTTGCGGTAATTGGAAAAGTCCTGTATGGCGCCAAGCACAAGATCGTTGAGCTTGTTGAATTCGGACTGATCGTCAAATACGTTTTTATAAGAACCGATTTCGGGCATCACTTCCTCCCGTATTTTTGCCAAAATGTATTGTTTTCAGCGAGGGCACCGTTTAAAAACAACCCATAATATAATAAATAAATGCCCCGCCTGAGAAATAATTGAGACGCAAACCAGTTTTTCCGGCACCGGCCAAAACCCAGCAGGAACTGCTGTTCCGGAAATCATGGCGGCGAGGCATTAATACGCTTAAGGAAATAAAATATTTCTCCACGCAACCGCGTGAAAACGTTCCTTTCACGATATCAAATCCTTTCTCGCCCGCTTTCATTGCGGGAGGAAATAATTTTCCATTATTATTTCATATTTTGCAAAAAACAGTTTTCCATTGTATATTTTTTGATATACGGGGTAAAACAGCCGCTTATGGTAAAATTTATAGTGTTTTTCGACAATGAACTTGTGAAAACCTACGAGCTTGACGATCCGGTCATCACGATAGGCCGCCTGCCCGAGAACACCATCTGCATTTCGAACATGGGGATCTCCCGCCGACATTCAAAGATCGAGCGGGACTCTAACAATAATTACGTTCTCTCGGACCTCAATTCCCTCAACGGCACATTTGTCAACAACAACAAGGTGAAGAAGATCTCCCTGTCGCACGGCGACAAGATTACCATCGGGAAATACACCATCCTTTTCGAGGACGCGGAAAAAAAGGAGCCCGCGGGCAAGGAGACGAAGAGCAAACCCGAACCCGCCGTGGAGCCCATCAACGAACAGGTCGCCATGCAGGAGCCCGCGCTCCCGCGCGAGCAGACCGCGGTGGAGTCAGGGAAGGACCTCCTCACAGGGGAGGCGGTGCTCATTGAGACCAACAAGCATGTGATTTACAAACTGGATAAACCCCTCACCACGCTCGGCGACTCCGAGCACGACGACATCTTCGTGTCCGGGTTCCTTGTCGACCAGGGCCACGTGGTGATCGAGCGCGAGGGCGGCGAGCTGTGGATCAGGTCGCAAAAATTTTTAGGGCAGTTCAAGGTGAACGGCAAGAAAACAAAAAACCACAAACTGGCCCACAAAGACAGGATCGAAATCGGCTCCAGCACCTTTCGCTTCATGGAAAACGGATAACCATGAGAATCGCCCTCATCTCCGACATCCACGCCAACTTGGAAGCGCTTGAGGCCGTCCTTGTCGACATTAAAACCAGAACAGTCGACGAAACGCTCTGCCTCGGCGACATCGTGGGGTACGGCGCCAATCCCAACGAGTGCCTCGAACTCGTGAAAAAATCATGCACCCTCACCCTGCTCGGGAACCACGACGCTGCCGCGGTGGGCCTGCTTTCCACGCAGCATTTCAACATCCATGCGAAAATCGCCATCGAGTGGACCGTGGAAAATCTCAGCAAGGCGGGCGGCGCCTGGCTCAAGACGCTTCCGCTCAAGGAAAACAAATTCTCCCACACCCTCGTGCACGCCACCCCCTATGAGCCGAACATGTGGTACTATATCACGTCGCTCGAGGAAGCGGCATTCAATTTCCAGTTTTTCGACACCGCGTTCTGCTTCGTGGGCCACACGCACATCCCCATCACCATCGTGCTCGAACACGAAAAGGAGGTGTACGTGCACCAGGGCGAAACGCTCGACTGGGGAGCCCTCGAAAACGTGCGGTTCCTCATCAACGTTGGCAGCGTGGGCCAGCCCCGCGACCGGAATTCCAAATCCTGCTACGGCATCATCGATTCGGACGCCAAGACCTTCACCTACCACCGCGTCGCGTACGACGTTCAGAAGGCCCAGGCGAAAATGCGAAAAATAAAAATGCCTGAATTTCTGATTACCCGTCTCGAAGAAGGCAGATGACCGCCACTCTTTTTCCGGGGGTTTGCCATGAAAAAAAGTTTTCTCTCCGGGTTGTTTTTGATTGGTCCGATGCTCACGCTCCTCTGCGGCCCGTCCCAGAACCCTTATTCCAATCCCGCCGACGCCATAATCGTGCCGGCCAAGTCGCTGCAGTCGCTCGACGCAAAGGGAGATTCGGTCAAGGCCTTCACGTCGGTGCAATGCTCCGTTGAAGTCTATCTTCCCAAGCTGATCGACAGTTTTTACGTTCATGTCACCAAAAACGGCGGTGACACCATTATCGCGAAGGGCGCGATTTCGGGCACCGAGTTCTCTTTTACCTTTTCCGCGGGGAGCGCAGGGACTTATGGGCTCGACGTGATCGTGGTTAAAACCGACGGCGCCCACGATTCCCTATCCAAGACCGTCACGGTGTTTGTGTACGCGCCGGTCGTGACGCCGGATTCCCTGGTGCGTCACGTCATCCTGCCGGCCGACTCGTTCACCTTCAACTTTACCGTTGCCGATGCAGACAGCAATGTGTGGAAGGCCTACACGTGGCTTGACACAGCGGAGAACGTGATGCAGGAAACGTCGTTTGCACCCAAGACCCATCACGCGGTTTTTTCCCGAACATTAAATGCCAGCGCGCTCCTCGCGGCGCTCAAGGCCCCGGTGGTCTGCAACGCTTTGGCAATCGATGCAGACTCGAATGTGAGCAAGGCCGTGGCATGCACCCTAATTGTCACGGACACAACGGCACCGACGATACGGCTGCTTTCACCCGACACCGCGAATCCTGTCACGTCGCTTCCCGATACCATCAGGGCGCTGGTTTCGGATCTTGCAGGTATCAGTTCGGCCACCTTCAACGGCTCGTCCATGACCTTGGCCCCGACAAAAGACACCGTCAGTTGTATTGCATCATCTCTTGACACAGGGAGACACACCGATTCTATTATTGCCGTAGATGGATCCGGCAACAAGGGACGGCTGTATTTCCCGCTGACCTACCACGGCAAGCAACTGTACCGGCCGGAGATCAAGGAACTCAGCCGGGCGACCACCGAAGGTCATCTCTTCGACAGTCTATGGCTTGACACATGCGTCACAACCAAAGACCCGGCCGTGACGGATCAAAGGCAATGGGCCCATGACTCTCTTACGTGGTTTATTACCGACAGCGCTGGCAACCAGCTCGCGGTGTCCGCCTCGCATAGAATTGCCATTCCGCAATCTGCCGATACAGAATGGGCAGGCTCAATAACGCTGACCTTTAAAGTATGGATCACCAACAATCCCGCGCTTTCGGATACAAAACAGCCAATATTCTTTGTCGCGGAAGTCTGGGACCCGCCGGTGATCACGCTTGCCAACCAGACCGTGTGCGGCTCCAAAGCCCAGTTTGACACCATCTACCTTGATACGATAGCAACGGTGCGGGCTCTGGATAATGCGCCGTCTACACTTCAGTGGAGTTTCACGAATGGCAAGCATTTCAGGGTTAATCAGATCGATAGAACGATCTGCATTGCCGGTAAATTTTGCCGTCTTGTACCTACCAGATATATAGCCATTGATACCCTGACGCTCGCAGACAGCACATGGACCGGAACCGATACGCTCACCTTTACGGTGACGGCACCCGATCATCCCGCGCTGCCGACCTCAAAAGAGATATTATTTACAAGGTTGAAATTTTGCTTCCTCCAGCCGGTGCTTCCGAAGCAAAGCGCAAGCCGATAAATAGAATGCGGTCGGTCTTTCCTTCCCGGAAAAGAACGACCGCATTTTTTGCATCAATCCGGCCCTTCGGCCGTGCAAAAGACGGTTAGGCCGGTGCGCCTGACGTGCTCCTTTTCTGCAGCGCCTCGGATATCGAACCCTTGAACTCGTTGGAATACTTGAACAGCGGCACCACGCGGCGGAGCAGCGGCACCACCTCGCCCGTTTTCGGGTTGCGCGCGGGCCGCGGCTTGCGGATGCGTGTGTAAAATGTGCCGAACCCGCGTATCTCTATGTTCTTGGCCGCCTCGAGGTTTTTTGCGATGGTCTCGAGGAGTTCCTCGACAACGATTTTCGTGTCTGCCTGGGTAAGGCCGGTCGACTTCGACACGTCCACGATAAGGTCGTGTTTTGTGGTATTGGACATGAATGCCTCCTCGAATGAAAACCGTACTCTAAATATCAAATGATTGACAAAAAAAGTCAAGGACAAATTAAGCGATGACGGTGCGGTGGAATGGTTGGCTTGACAGATTAATCTCAGCAAAATAAAAAAGTGATGGGCGTTCCGCGGCTTCGCCGCGTCGGTCCTCCTTCCGGGCTCGGCTATTCGCCTCGTTGCCGGACCGCCCGAAGTCGCCTTCGGCGATGGGGCGGCCGGCAATGCGCTCCAGCGCACCCTACAGTCCGGCCTAAAGTAAACTATTATCCCATACTATAGCCATATCGAATCAATTTTTATTTTCTCCGCGATCTCCGCGCCTCCGCGGTGGTTTTCCTTTCAGGGAAAATGAGGCGTCGTTAAAAGCCGGAATGTATCCAGAGAGCAAAGCATCCTGCGCAATAGCGCGGTATCGGGACGGCCTCGCTTGACGGAAGGAATCGGTTTCTCAAAGCATTTGCAAAAACGGGTTGCGAAAGCTTTCTCGCCGAATTCGGCAATCACGAGTTTTTTATTGCGAATGGAATATGCCGGTTGTCGTTTCATCACCGCGTTCCAGGGATCCACAAGCGATCTTGTCTGGCGAGGAAAGGCGGTTTTCCATTCGTCAATCAATTCAGGACGCCTGCACAAACGTTCCAGGATGGCACATTGCGTCGCAAGGTCAAGACTTGCGAAATCGATTCCCTGTCCATTGATAAATGCCTTCTTGAATCGGAATAAAAATGATTTGAAATCCGAATGGTCGCCGCAATTCATCATGCCATCAAAATATTTCCTGATAATCTTATTGACATTGATCCACCCGAGGGGAATGAACAGCCGGTTGTACAGCCAAGGCGCCCGGATCTTTTTTTGGACATCGCTTCCGGCCGGCACCCGGCCGATCACCGGCTTTTTATAGAGCCACGGTTCATACAACGCGTAGCCAAATCCCTCAAGCACCGATGTGCTGATGCAGGCGTCACTTGCTTTTGTCAAAAGAGAATACGGTGTTTCTTGATGATCCAGGCTGCGTATTGCCCGGCCGGCCTCGAATATCACTGGGATTTTATATTTTGCGCATAATTTTTTAAGACAGGAAGCAAGCGCCCTGTCGGCAATTGACGTTCCGGACTCACCCAGAAGCAGGCTGGCGGAAAAGAAAAAACGAGACAGCAGGATTGCCTCGACCAGATTTTTTCTTGAAATGACGCGGGAAGGATAAATCAACAAGGGTGATTCAGGATCAAATGCCGCACGATCCTTTCGCGCGCAATTAACCAATCCGCTGATAATTTTTTTTCTGGAGCAAACGGATATCCGCCTGACCGCCGCCGGGGCAATGACGGGATTCGGAACAAGCCTCCCGAGAAACCCTGCTTTTTTAAGGAGGGAATAATACCGTTTGTTAAGCGCAATAAAACATACCCCGCACCGCGCTGGATACAAATCATGCCATATTTTTATTCCCATGCGCTCAAGCTTTTCGATTTGAGCCATCAGGTCCATCCGTCCCTCTTCCGCAAAATCATGCGCAACGGAAAAAAAACGGTACTCGCCGCCGGAAGATGAATGCGCCGCGGCGAGCCGGGCAAAAGCGGAAGAGAGTGCGCAGTTCTTTCCGAGGTTCAGGTTGTGTCCAACAACGCGCACCGGATGAGGAAGATTGGTTGACGCGATGATTTTGCCGAGTATGTCAAACAACTTGTCTGATGCTTTACAAAAAGCCCGTCGCGAAGCGAAAGAGCGGTAGCCGCATTCCCTGGCGTCAATTACTCGTGGACCTTTTGCATCGTCGGACATTTTTTCCTGCGCGCATACAATAATGCTTTTACAAGGCACCCCTTTACATTCGCGAATGAACGCGTCGCTGTAATGCCCCATCACCGACGCCACGCCGCCCGGCCTGTTGTGGTAATGGATCTGGACCAGCGAGCCCTTCATCATGCGCGCCCCGCAAACCTGGGATGGAAGCTGCGGTGCACCTCCCTGAGGTATTCGCTGTTCACATGCGTGTAGATCTCCGTGGTCACGATGTTGGCGTGGCCGAGCATCTCCTGTACCGCGCGCAGGTCGGCGCCGCCCTCAAGCAGGTGCGTCGCGAACGAATGCCTGAAGGTATGCGGTGAAACGTGCTTGGCGATCCCTGCCGCCTTCACGCGGTTCTGTATGATTTTCCAGATTGCCATGCGCGAAAGGCCCGTGCCCCTGATGCTCAGGAACACCGTGCTGTCGGTGTGCGTCTTGGCATAGAGCGGCCGCTCGGTTTTGCAATAATCGTCGATCCACGAAAGCGCCATGTCGCCGATGGGCACGAGCCGCTCCTTTGACCCCTTGCCGAACACCCGCACCATGCCCTCGGCCGCCATGATCTGCTCAAGCGTGAACGCGGCGAGCTCGGACACGCGCATGCCCGTTGCGTACAGCGTCTCGAGCAAGGCGCGGTCGCGTATGCCGCCGCGCTTCTTCGTGTCGATGCCTTCCAGCACGCGGTTTACTTCCTCCACCGTGAGCACCGGGGGAAGGTAACGGCTCGACTTGGGGCTTTCCAAAAGCTCAGTGGGGTCGGTGTTCAAACGGCCCTCTGCGACGGCCCAGGCGAAATATATTCTCATCGAGGAAAGCGTGCGCTGGATGGAGGTCGCGGCGAAGCCAACGTCATACAGTTCGCGCACGTACGCGTGGAGCAGGTCGGGTTTGACATCCGCGAGGTTTTCGATTTTCTTATTGGTAAAATAGGCGCGCAGGCGGTCGAGGTCGAATTTATAGGAAGCAAGGGTGTTTTCGCTGAGATTTTTTTCGAGCTTCAAATAGGATAAAAAGGAGGTAAGGAACGGGAGGACGTTCATCGGAAAATCCTGAAAATCTTTTTCACCTTTTCAACCTTTCAACTATTCAACTCCGTCAAAAACGGATTCATCCTTCTCTCTCTCCCGATCGTTGTCCTTCCCATATGCCCCGGATACACCACGGTGTCGTCCGGAAGCGCGAGCAGCTTTTCCTTAATGTTCTTAACCAGCAGCTGTCCGTCGCTGCCGGGAAAATCGTAACGCCCGATGGAGTCCGCGAAAAGGGAATCACCAGAAAAGCAAGCGGTCTGTTTTCCCTCCCTGAACACCAGCGCCACGCCGCCCGGGCTGTGGCCGGGCATGAAAAGCACCTCAAACGCGAACGCGCCTATGGTGACGTTTCCCTCGTTGAGGTCCGACGTCTTCCCTTTATAGGTGTAATTCATGCCGACCATGAAGGAGCCGTTGTATTCGGCGCTTACCAGAAGAAATTTTTCCTTCGGGTGCACCCATACCGCCGCGTCGGGCGAGTATGCCTGTATTTCAGAAATGCCAAGCAGATGGTCGAAATGGCCATGGGTGAGAAGGATCGCCTCAACAGAAAGTTTTTTCGACTTGAGGAACGCGAGAAGCTCCTGGCAGTTGCTTGAAGGGTCGATGACCAGCACCGGCTCCTGCTTGAGCGACACCACGTAGGTGTTGGTCTCGAGCGGGCCGGTGACGAATTTGGTGATGGTGAGGTTCATGGAGGTAAAATAATTGTTGATGGAGGATTCTTAAACAGAAATGGATGAATGTATTCTAATGCGAGAATGAATAATACAAAGGAAATAAAAGTATTCATCTCCTCGCGTGAGTCCGTCTGCGGCGAATGCGGCGAGAATTTGGGGACCAAGGCCTGGATCACTCTTGATCAATTTGCCGAAAAGATACGCGAATATTTCCCCGCGTGCCCGAAATCGAGGGAGCATGATATAGCCCAGTTCGCCTGCTTGAAATACAGCGGGCGGATCGGCAGGAGCGCGGGCGCAAAAGAGTTTGGTCCCCAGGCCATCAATCTAGCCGTACGCGCTCACATACGCCACACCCTACTAACTACGACGAGCTGCTGATAAAAGGCTACGACCGATCAGACGCCCGTTTTTCCGTTGAATCAAAGGTGTCGCAGATACTTGACAATTGGCAGCGCATTCCCGGCAATTCGGAACCTATCGACTGATCAACCCATTACCCCATTACTCGTTTCACACCAGTCTTAAAAACCTCGACCCTTCAAACCTCATCGTCCTTCCATATAATTCCTTGTTCCTCACCGACACCAGCCACAAAAACCGTTTCGCGCGCGTGACGCCCACGTAAAACAGGCGCTGCTCCTCGCCCAGTTCCTCCTCCTCGCTTTTATTCCTTTTCACCACAGCAGCCAGCAATTCAAGAAACGAGGGATTGTGCGTTATGCCGCGCGTACCCGGAAAAATCCCTTCCTCCAAATCGCAGAGGAAAACGGCGTCAAACTCCATGCCTTTTGCGGAATGCACGGTGAGCAGGCGCGGGAGCCGGGAATCAAACACGGATTCCTTTTTAAGCAGCGCCTCCATACTGTCCCGCGTCTGGTTGAGCCGGAACAATATCGCTATTCCTGAAAAGTCAAGCGCATGATCGGCTTTGAGTTTTCGTATTGTATCAGCAAGCCAGATTGACATTTCATCTTCAGTTTCAAATATTTTTTTCACCGGTTTTCTCTGTTCGGAAACGGTTTTGGCGATCAGCCCTGCCCTCAATACCTTCCCATACTGCCCGGGTTTCTTCCTGAAAATTTTATTCGCCGCCGCAAGAATCGCCGGCGTGCTCCGGTAGTTGGTCTGAAGCTTGACAATTTCTGAATTCTGAAAATGCTCGGCAAAGTTCAGTATCGTGCGCCGGTCCGCTCCCTGAAATCCGTATATTGCCTGATCGTCGTCACCGACGGCAAAGAACGGTTTATTCGCCGTTAACAGCCGTTTAAGCAGTTTTATCTGGACCGGATTCGTGTCCTGAAATTCGTCAACAAGAACGGCGAGATATTTCGATTCATAGTGTTTTGCAATAGTTTCCTCTGTGTCAAACAAACGTAATGCGCCGGCGATAAAATCCGCAAAATCCCAGAGCCCGGCTTGTTTTTTCGCAATCGAGTAGCGTCCTGTAATCGTTTCGATGCATGCTTCCTGTTCCGCGGAAAGGCCATCTTGCTTCTTGGGAAACGCCAGCCGCTTCAGCACGAGCGCTTCCAGTTCGAGAACGTCCATGCCGAGAAGCAGCCGCTCGCTGCGCGTGGAGGCCGCGGCGATCATGCGCGGCCGGATCTGCGCCGGAACGAGCCTCGGCCGGCCGCGGTAGCCGAGCCTGGTGCAGTTTCTCTTTCCGTCAACCTCCTCAAACAATACGCGCAGGCAGAACGCATGGAACGTGGTGACGAGCGGCGCGCCCCGGCCGGCGCCGCCGTTTGCAAATGCGGTCAGCCGGCCGGCCATCTCCCGCGCGGCCGCGCGGGTGAAGGTGAGCGCGAGAACGCGCTCGGGAGCGCAGAATTTCTCCGCCAGATATGCAATGCGCCTGGTGAGCACCAGGGTCTTGCCGCTTCCCGCGCCGGCAAGCACAAGCAGGGGTCTTTCAAACGCGGCGGTGACGGCGCGGACCTGTTCGGAATTAAGGCCGTACAATAGTTCCGAATTATTAGGCAAGGGCATGTAATGAAAATGGATAATGGAGGAAAAGGCAAAAAGAAAAACTCACCAAAGAGTTGCAGAGTGCACAGAGAAAAAAAGTGAAGGGTTAAGAGTGAATAGTGAAGAGAAAAGAAAGGAATGATTTGTTTTAACTGACCGCTGACCGGTGATAGCTGGCCGCTGTTTTCCGACCGCTGGCCTGTGCTGCAAGGCGTGTCTCAACTCGTCAACGCGTCTACCCGTCTACGCGTCAATTCCTCACTGCATCAACGCTCAAACGCTCCAACTTTATTTTCAGGGCTGGCCGGTGGGCGGAGAAACACCGAGCTCCCACGAATAGTAGGTGTAGTCCTCGGCGATGCGCTCGTAGTCCTCCTCGATGACCTTGCGGTCGTTCGACACCGCGATGATGTCCTTTCTGTCAAGAAAGGGCTGGCGGTTGAACGTGAACCGGTTGAGGTACGACCCGTCGAGCGAGAACACCACCACTTCGGCCCAGTCGAGCAGGTCCACGCGCACGAAGATCTCGAACGTCTCGGTCACGTTGAGGATGCGGGCGCTGAGCACCTCGTCCCCGCACCCGTAGTAGAACGTGGTGAGCACGCCCTTGCTGTCGCTCTCAAGCGACAGCGAGTAGGGGCACCCGGCCGTGGCGATCCCGCACACCGAATCCCGCATGTGCTTGATAAATGCCGGCAGCGTCGCCGAGATCTGTGAAAATTTCTTCTTGAGGTCCTTGTTGGGCTCCCGGCAGATTTTCACCGAATATCCCTTGCCGCCCACCTCGCGCGCCGTTGCCTTGCGCTTGGCGCCCTTGGGGTCGCGGTACAGGAATTCTGGCACCACCTTTTTGGCCCGGTCCTCGGGGCACTCGATGACCACGGGCTTGAAGAACAGCCTGCGCTGTGCGGTGATGATGTCGTCGAGCTGGGGCTGGACGATGTGGGGATAATACCGGTAGAACAGGCGCTTTTTCACGTCGATGGTGCGCTTGTGGTAGTCGATGTCGCCGTAGAAGATGTCTCCGTTTTTGTCAACCGCCGGCGTGAACACGAACTCGCCCGGCCGCTTCACCGTGTAGTTGGTGTTGTTCTTCTTGTCGTATTCGAGCACGTCGTCGACGATCACCTGCTTGAGCAGCTCGTTGGAATACAGCAGGTTTCCCGCCTGGTCGCACAGGTAAAGCCGCTGGAAGCTCTCGGGGTCCTGGCCGCCGAGCACGGTGTGCACGCCGTAGTAGTACCACCGGTTGTCCATGGCGTAGGTGCCCAGCGGATTGATGAGGTGCTTCTGGACGTCGGTCTTCTGGTCGTGCTGGAGCCCGGTGAAAATGGAGAGGAAGGTGCCGTTGCGCTCAAGGATGATCGGCGAGGTGAAAGAGTAGAACCGGTCGAGCGTCCACCAACGGTCGCCGCCCGACAGCGAGGTATACCCGACGAGGTTGGGCTGGAGGTACAGCCTGGTGGCCATGTCGTCGGTGATGCAGTTGTTCGTCAGGTTGAAAAGCTGCGCGTTCTCGATGTCCTTGAACGTGCCGGCCTGGCCCGGATCGATCCCGAACATTCCCTTTTTGTAAAGTTTCTTCTGGAGGATCTCGAGCCCCTCCTTGCCGTCCTTGCCCGGCGGCGTCCGCCGGTAATACAGCAGCGTCGACTGGTCGAGCGGATACGCGAGCCGCAGCCGGCGCGGATCGTCCTTGGGAAAACGCTTGTTCTCCTTGAACAGCGAGGCCGAATCAAGGAGCGCGCCGGATTGGCTGAACAGCGCATAGCCGTTGGCCGAATAAAAGAGGAGCGTCCTGCCCTCCATGATGACCGGACCGGAAAGGATCATCCTCATGTCGTCGCCCGCAACGCACCCGAACAACGAGTTCGGGTCGAGCGAAAGGTAGATGGTGAAGCAAAGGGTGTCGTTGGCGTGCTGGCCGCGGGCCGGCTGAAACGACAGTGCAATTAAAGCGATAAAAAGAATGCTTCTCGCTGTGCGTGACTTCATGGCAAAGTGCCCTTTTTCACCACCGGCAGGGAGGCGACGGCCGCGGCGGACGATGG
Organism: Chitinivibrionales bacterium; assembly: GCA_035516255.1. Lineage (NCBI taxonomy): Bacteria > Pseudomonadati > Fibrobacterota > Chitinivibrionia > Chitinivibrionales > Chitinivibrionales bacterium. The sequence goes on from DATJAL010000005.1 coordinate 63,378, forward strand.
AAAAAGATGAATTATAATTATACTCCAAAAATCATGGCAAGTGCACGATTTTTTTCCGTTTTACGCATTTATGAATTTGTATCTTGCCAAAAAACCGGTTGTAATAATAGAATATAGAGACATGAATGTCGGAAGGTGCGGTTTTATAATATTACTTTGATATATTTTCAAACTTCGCATCCGGGGAGCTCATGACCGAACAGTTTCACCGAAAGCCCTTTTCGAATTTCTTCATCAAGCGGTCGCTGCAGATGAGGCTGATCGTGAAGATCGTGATCGCGGCGCTGCTCGCGACCCTCATCTGCTCGTGCACGCTCCTGCTGGTGTATTACCTCCGATACAACAGCGTGCTCCTCTACACCATGGACCAGCTCACGAACCTGAACAAGGAAAACATCATCTTCATCATCCTGCCCAGCCTGCTCATCAGCTCGCTGGTCAACTTCATCCTCGCCGTGTGTCTCGGGCTCTACGCGTCGCGCAAATACGCGGTGCCCATTTACAAACTGGAACAATGGGCGCGCATGATACGGCAGGGAAAGATCAGCGCTCAGATACGCTTCAGGGAGCGCGAGGAGATGAAGGAGCTGTCGGACGACTGCAACGAGCTCACCAGCGACCTGCGCGTCAAATTCGTGGAAATCAAGAAGCAGTGCGAGCGGCTCAGGGAAAAGGTGAAGGACGCGGAGGAGCTGAAACGGATCGATGCCGTGCTCGCCACGCTGGAGCTCGAGGGCGAGCTCATCGAAATCCACACCACGCATTACAAACTGGCCGAGAATGTAAAGCCGCCGGAAAAAAAATAGCTGCCACTTTTCATCCCGAATAACAGATAAAATTTATTAGCATCCGGGCGCCCCGCCGCTTCGCGTCGGCGGCCGTAAACGTGGGCGGAGATAGCGGTCAGATTTCAGCGGTCGGCAGTCAGAATAAATCCCTCAGGCCTTGTTATCACTGCCCCAAGCATTTTTCCAATTTCAGCACATAGTTCAACACAATGCCGATGCTGTTTCCCGGAAACGTATCCACGGTGCAATGCAAAATCAAGACATGAATCCGTTTCGCTGTTTTCCCCGTCGCAATCCGTTAATTTATTGATGAAATGATCTACGTACCTTCTCTTTGCCCACGCCTCTCTCAGATTCAAACATACTGAGCGTGAGCAGCGGCGTATCTGGCTTATCGAAGCATATTGTTCATCAGGAGGAAACGATTTACTCAATTCATAAATGCCTGTCGCCAGTTCATAAGCTTTTTTATAAACATTCAAATCTTTTACTGAATGTCCCGTCATTGAAAACTCTTCCTTTTTTCTTACTGACCGCTGATTGCTGACCGGCGACTACTTGTTTCTGACCGCTGACTGCTGACCGGTGCCCGCTGTTACAACCCATCCACCATGTCTCCAACATGCTCCGCCATTGCCGGCGCGGCCGTCAAGCCCGGTGACTCAATTCCGATGAGATCAATAAATCCCGGTAATCTCTTATCTCTTTCTTCACGAATGATAAAATCCTTGAATCCTTCCCCTTCGGCCTGGATTTTCGGCCGTATGCCCGATTGGTCGGGTGAGAGGTCATCCATCTCCAGAAAGGGCAGATACCCCTTCGCGGTCTGGAAAAAATCCCGCCGGTGCGAGGGATCGACATCATAGTCTATTTTGTCAACGTAGAACGCGTTGGGCCCGAGCTTGAAGCTCCCGTCGAGCTTGAGCACCGCGTGGATGCCCAGGCTGATCGGCGTGGGCGCCGGATACACCAGGCGGGAGAGTTTTCCGCGGTGCCGGTTCGACACGCTGAAATATTCCCCTTTACAAGGGTGAATGGCGTAGCCGCGCTTCGCAACGTCGATGCCGGCCGTTGCCGCGATCTTGTCCGACGACAGGCCCGCACAGTTGATCACGATTTCGGACGCTATTTCCATTTCCTCGCCGTCGGCATCGCGCACGGTCACCAAATACCCTTCCCCAATTTTCTGCACCGCCTTCACGCTGCAGTTGTAACCCATGGTCACCGACCGCGCCGTTGCAGCGGCCTCGAAATATTTCATGAGCGCATGCGTGTCAACAATGCCGGTTGAAGGGCTGTGCAGTCCGAGCTCGGCCCTGATGTTCGGCTCCATGGCAAGCACCTGCTGCTTGGAAAGCAACCCAAGGTCGGGGACGCCGTTCTTTTTCCCTTGTTCAAAAAGGGAATGGACCTTTTCCTGTTCCGCAACCGAATTGGCGATTACGATCTTCCCGATTTTATTATGGGGAATATTATTTGCCGCGCATAATTCATACAGCAGGTGGTTTCCCGCAACGCACAAGCGCGCCTTGAGCGAATCGGCGGGATAATAAAACCCGGCGTGAATGACTTCGGAGTTCCGCGACGAGGTTTCCCTGCCGAACCCGTCGTGCTGTTCGAGCACTATGATGTCTTTATGTTTTTTACTCAACCGGGCCGCGACGGCAAGGCCCACTACGCCAGCGCCGATTATGGTTATGTGGGATTGTTCCATGATATTTTAACAAAAAGTAGGGCGTCGTGCGGAGGCGCAAACCCGCCATCAACTCATGCAACAGTCAAAACGGCTGTCTGATTGCTGGGCCTTCAAACACGGCTCAGATTTTTTACTTCTTTTCCTGTTTCACTCTTTTCCGCCCGTACATATCGGCAAGTTCCTTTACAAACGCCAGTTTCTCCGCCCTAAACAGCCCCTCCGGGCACCGCCATCTCCAATTGCCCTCGGCCCTGCCCGGCGTGTTCATGCGGCTCTTCGAATCGAGGCAAAGCACGTCCTGCAGCGGAACAATGCAGCGCGCGGCCGGGGTGGCGTATGCGAGCCGGATGAAATCGTCGACCACCGCCGGCCTCCCCGAACCGAGGTACGCGTTAACGCGGCCGCGCTCCTCGCCCGTAAGCGTGTTGAGCCAGCCCGCCGTGGTGTCGTTGTCGTGCGTGCCGGTGTACACAACGCTGTTTTCGGGAATGTTGTGCGGCAGGTGCGGGTTTTCCGTATTGCCGTCAAACGCAAACTGCAATACCTTCATGCCGGGAAGGCCTGTATCGTCGCGCAACTTTTTTACTTCGTCCGTGATGACGCCGAGGTCCTCGGCGATGAACGGCAGCGACCCGATCGACTTCTTGACGCACCGGAAAAACGCCAGGCCCGGGCCGGGGACCCACTCGCCGTGCATCGCGTTTTCGCTGCCGGCCTTGACTGCCCAGAACGATTCGAACGCCCTGAAATGGTCGATGCGCACGATGTCGGCGAACTCGAGCGACCTTTTTATCCGTGCCACCCACCATGCATAATTGTCTTTTTTCAAAACGTCCCACCGGTAAACGGGATTTCCCCAGAGCTGGCCTGTCGAACTGTAGTAATCCGGCGGCACGCCCGAAACCCTGAGCGGGTTGCGGAGCTTATCAAATTCAAACAGCTCCGGCGAGGACCATGCGTCAGCGCTGTCCATCGCCACGTAAATGGGAATGTCGCCGATGAGTTCGACGCCCTGCGCCGCCGCAGCTGCGCGCACCGCCGCCCACTGCTCGTGAAAAATGAATTGGAGAAATGCGTGAAACCGGAGCTCGTCCGCATGCTGCTTGCGGAACGCGGCGAGCGCCTGCCTGTTCCGAAGTTTAAAAGGCGCGTCCCATAGCGGCCATCCGGCCCCCGCGTGCGCTTCTTTCAGCGCGCAGTATAAGGTGTAGTTGTCAAGCCAGTATTTCTCCCGTTTGCAAAACGCCTGAAACTCGTCGGTCAGCTTGAACCGGCCGAACGCCAGACGGAACAGTTTTTCCTTTTCACGGGTAACGGCCGGATAGTCGACATACTCCGAAGGAAGCGCGGGAAAGCCTTCCAGCTCCGCAACGGTCAGCAGGTCCTTTTCCCTGAGCTTTACAGGGGAGATAAGCAGCGGGTTTCCGGCAAACGAGGCAGCGCACTGGTACGGAGACCCGCGGCGCTCCACCGGGCCGAGCGGCGAAAACTGCCACGACGACTGCCCCGCCTCCCCGAGCATGGCGATCCACGCGAATGCCGCGTCGCCCAGGTCGCCGATGCCGAATTTCGACGGAAATGACGTCGGGTGGAGATATATCCCTGCCGACCGTTTCATCGATTGCTTTCTTTTCACGGAAGTCGTCATGATAAAAAAATAAATCCGGCGCCGCATGACTTTGCCCCTTTCATCCTGCCGTCCATAATCCCCTGGCTGAGCATTGGGATTAATTGTATAATGGAACTAACCGCATTCACCGAGGAGGCGCGATGATACGGACCCTGGCCAACGACGACGTTGTGTTTGTGTGTCCCAGCGCCGACCCCTCCGCCTACGCCAAATACGGCGCGTCGCTCGTCGCAGCCGGCGGCGTCCATTCTTCCGATTATGTCAACAAGCTTCGGCGCCAGGGCATACGCACCACCGGCACCATGTGGTGCCTCACGGCCGGCAGCCACGACCTGCACACCCATCCCGACCTTGTAGAGGCAACCGCCCGCGACATCGAGGGCAGGCCCATCGCGGTGCCGTGGCTTGCGCGGGGCTCGTTCCAGGAAACGCCAGACTATTTCGGGTGCGTCAATCATCCGGCGTTCAGGGCGCACCTTCGGCGCAAAGTGTGCGACGCCATGGCCGGCGGGCCCGACGGCCTGCACGTTGACGAGCACCTGGGCAGCGCTTATACGGCGCTCCACCTGGGCGGCTGCTACTGCGATTGGTGCATGCAGGGATTCGCGAATTACTTGAAGAAAAAAGCAGCGCCGGAACTTCTGTCCCTCGCAAAGACCCCGTCGTTCGACAATTTCGATTATTGTGCGTTTGTCAAGAACATCGCCTCTACGCGTGAGAAATACCTTGCTTTGCAGGAAAGCGTCCCACTGCGCGCGGCGTTCATCGATTTTCAGCTGGGCTGCGCATCCGACAACGTGGTGTCGCTCGGGAAACTCGCGGCCGACGTCGCCGGCGCTGCCGTGAGCCTGAGCGCCAATGTGTGCCTGCCCGGCCTCGAGCACACCGTGGTGCTGCCGCACCTCACCTACTGCGCCAGCGAAGTGGCCCACAACGCCGCAGAAGGCGCAAGCGGCCTTGCCGACGCGGTGCTTGCCTACCGCATGGCGGAGACGCTGGGACGTCCCATGGCCTCCACGGCCACGGCGCAGGACTGGGCGTTTGTCAAGGAGAACGGCGCGGAGCAGCTGGTTCGCCTGTGGATCGCGCTCTCCTACGCCTGCGGCCAGCGGTTCATGGTGCCCAACCGCATGCTCTGCTCCGGCAAGGGCGGCGCGCCGCAGTGGTATTGCGGCTCGCCGTCCTTCTTTGCCCCGCTGTACGGATTTGTCAAGGAACATGGGCGTTTACTCAATGATTTCAAAGCCGTGGGCCCGCTTGCCGCGCCGGCAAAAATCCCGACGTCGTTTGAAACCTTTGAAAAGCGCAAGGTCCTGGCCGAAACGCTCAATGCCCTGCCCAATTCGCCCATTACCGCGGGAAAGGATGCCTGGGTGTTCCCACGCGTCAAGAACGACGGGTCGGTCGTCGTACATGTGGTCAACCTCGCCTACAACGCGACCACGAAAAGGATTTCTCCTCAGAAAAACGTGGAGATCCGGATGGCCAACGCGCTGTTCAAACGGAATTTCTCCGGTGCCACGGCGTTCGGCTGCGAAGTCGAGCCGGTAAAGCTGACGGTCAGGAACGAGGGGGGCGATTGCTGCTTCACGGTCCCGGAGCTGGGACTGTGGAGCATTGTGACGTTTGAATACTGGGCGTAAAAAAAATCCGCACTTATCGCTAAAAATTCACTAAATTAATTAATAGGGTCCAGGGGCGATTGCTTCGTCGCCAAGTTCCTCGCAATGACATCGATACAGATTTTTAATGAGCAATATTGAAAATTTCTAAAGGGGAAATGTCATGAAAAAATCAATCCTTCTGGCATTAACTTTAATTTCCGCCACCGCCTTCATCATCTACACCTGCTCCAGCTCCGGCGGTAAATCCAACAGCCTCGGCACGGTTCAGCAGCAGAACAGCGGCGGTGACCTGTCCACCAATTCTTCCGCGACAAAAACATTACTCGACGCAACGTCGGACGGCGGCACCATGACGTTCCAGAACATGGGCGACACGGGATGGTATCCGAGCCTGCGCGATCCGTCGGTGGGGCCTTGCGATTATTACAACGGGACCCCGAGCTGCTTCGGCACGCCCATGAAATGCTGCAAGACGAAACAGGTTTTTGCCAATGACAGCCTTTCGCCGTGGAACGAAGAGCTCATCATGTCGCTGCGCGGGCCCATGATCGTCCAACAGATCGCGGTCTATCAGCCTTCCGATCCGTATAGTGCGGTCTGGCAGCAGACATCCTTCTGGGACAGCAAAACGCCGGCAACGCTCACCGGCATCGTGTTTGTCGGCGACGTCAAATCGACCACCGGGTTCGACGGCATCATCGGCAACAAATGCATCGCGACGGTGTCGACGAACAAGCCGTTTCCCTGCGGCCCGGGAAGCGTCCCGTATTGCGCCGCGTCAAGCACGACGCAATACTACGGCTGGAGCGGATCGAAGATGTTCGTGCTGCTCGCGTACATGCCGCATATGTCAAGCACCGACATTCCGGCGGCGCGGCACTGCAACACGACCACCACCGACAACTGGTACGACGCGCCCTGGATCGGGCTGAGCGTCGGCGAGCTGGTGCGGGCCGACTGCGCCGGCCAGTGGGGGCCCTGCCACTGCTACGCCAGGGACCAGGTGAACGCCGGTGCCGTGGGGGACGGCTGCGGACAGTTCAACGTGTTCGAGATCATCAACGACCAGGGCCAGTACGCCAACCTTGACGTGTTCAGCTCGAATTTCTTCGGCTATCCCTACAAGGGAAGCTGGGGCCCGGGCTGTGTCAGCTGCAGCGTGGCCGGCATGGACCCCAAGGTGGACCTTATCAGCACTTCCACAAAGACGGAAGCGGTCACGGGCGCGGTGGGCGCCTTCCCCACCATGCCCGGCGCCGCGTTCAGGCGGCCCGCGACCGGCTACCGCTTCATCGTGATACTCCTGGATGTAAAGACCCGCCAGATCCAGCTCGCGTTCATCCATCCGGCAAACGTGCCGTCAACGGTGTCGGCCGTGCTGCCCGGCCTGCCGGCCCAGATCGCGCGCACGACGGTCGACGCCATGCTCACGCTGCGGCTTCCGGGGCCCAATTCGGTCGGGGTTATTAGGTGAGAACAAGATGGCCGCAGAGACACGGAGGACACAGAGACCGGAATAGTTTGCATAGGATAATTTAGACTATTAAACAATCCATATCCAACAATCTTCATCTTTTAAACTCTATTTTTCTCTGTGCTCTCTGTGTCTCTGCGGCAGATTTTATTTACCCTATCTTATGCACCATGATCGCCGTTGCCTTTGCGCCGATATCGCGCAGGCCCGAGATCATGATCACGAAATCCCCCCTCTTCGCCAGGTTCAAACGCAGGAGTTCCCGCTCACCGAACACGAGGGAGTCATGGGTGGTCATGTTTTTTTTGATAAGATAGGGATACACGCCCCAGAAAAGGATCATGCGCCTCGCCACGATTGGCGAGGGCGTGAACGCGAGGATGGGCGCGGCAGGCCGGTCCGACGACACGGTGCGCGCCGTGTAGCCCGATTGAGTGAGCACGAAGATGCAATGCACCATGAGGTCGCGTGACAGCTGCGCCGTTGCCTCCCCTATCGCGTCAAGCAGGTCGCTCGTGCTCTCGTGCACGGTCTTGCTGAACATGCCGCCCTGCGAGAAGAACTGGTAGCCCTCGGCCTCGCGCACGATGGAATCCATGGTCTCGAGCGTCTCGATCGGGTACTTTCCCGACGCGGTCTCGGCCGACAGCATCACCGCGTCCGCGCCCGCGAGGCACGCGCCGGCAACGTCGGTGACCTCGGCGCGCGTGGGCCTAGCGTGCTCGATCATGCTCTCGAGCATCTGGGTCGCCACGATCACGGGCTTGTTCATCTTGTTCGCGATCTGGATCAGCTTGTTCTGGATGATGGGAACTTTCTTTGCGGGAAGCTCCACGCCCAGGTCGCCGCGCGCGACCATGATCCCGTCGCTGAGCTCCATGATGGCCTGGATGTTCGAAAGCGCCTCGGGCATTTCTATTTTCGCAATCACCGGGATGTCGGACCGGTGGCGCCTGAGCCAGGTCTTGAGGTCGATGATGTCGGAGGGCTTGCGCACGAACGACAGCGCAACGTAATCCACGCCGCCCTTGATGCAGAACAGCACGTCGTTCTTGTCCTTTGCCGTGAGCGCCGCGATGCGCAGCTGCGTGTCGGGAAGGTTCATGCCCTTTTTGTTCTTGAGCACGCCGCCGTGCACCACCTTTGCCTCGACCCTGTCCTTGTATTTTTTCACCACCTTTAGTTCGAGATTGCCGTCGTCGAGCAGGATGGAATGGCCGGGAACCACTTCCCGCACAATATTTTTGTACTGGGAAGGAATAAGCCGCTCGCTGCCCAGCACCGGTTTTGTGGTGATCGTCACTACCGATCCCTCTTTCAGCGTGACCGCCCCGTTCGCGAACTCGCCCACCCTGATTTTCGGGCCGCACAGATCGCCGAGTATCGCGATGTCTCTTTTGCACCGGGCCGCGATTTTCCTGATGAGGCGGATGGTTTTCAAATGGTCTTCCGCCTTGCCGTGCGAAAAGTTTATGCGCGCCACGTCAAGGCCTTTTGATATGAGCTGGCGCAGCTTTTGCGGCGACGACGACGCGGGCCCGATGGTTGCCACGATTTTGGTGCGGCGGAAATACAGGTATTTGTGGTGGAGGTCGAGGTCAAAAACGCCGGGAGCGGTGGTTTTTGTTGATGATGCGGGGAACATCATGTGATCCTTTCATTTTTTTATTTTTCTTTACAAAATAATAAAAGGATTGGGCGTTCCCCCACCTCGCACATCCGTGCGAGGTGGGGTCGGCCGTCCTTTCGGTCTCGGGCGAGCCCTCGGGTCGCCATGGTCCCTCTATGCCTGCGTCTCGATACGCCGCTTAAAAGCGGCCACTCGACGATCACGGCGAGGGCTGGGCATCACCGCGCTCCAGCGGGTCTATTTCCTCCCGTTGGTCGGGACCAAGCTCCGGTCCTGCCTAACGCTTGGTAAAAGTCAACTGCCATTTTTAATTTTCTCGTTCCCCTTATCAGTACTGCGATGCGCTAACGAATCTCATTCCGTATTTCGTCTCCCCTCTCCGATTCGGAGAGGGGCCGGGGGTGAGGTCTCAACGCTCAGATAAAAAATATCCAGCTTTTGATTTTTTCCTCCATCAGCGCCGACCCCGAGGCAGGAGGAGATGCCGCACGCGCTGTCCCATTTTTATCCGACATTTTATTAGTGTCATCCCATCGTCACCCTGTTCTTCCCCGCGTTCTTGCTCGCATACTGCAATTTATCGGCCCTTTCGACAATACTCTTGCCATTGTCCTCCGGTGTCGCAACGGTCGCGCCGACGGACACCGTGACGCGCAGCACCGCGTCGCCTCTTGTCAGATAAGACTGCTCGATGAGCAGCCTGCACCGGTTGGCGAGCGACAGCAGCGCCCCGGCGTCCACGTTGCGCACGATGGCGAGGAACTCCTCCCCGCCCCAGCGGCCGAGGTGGTCATAGGGCCGCAGCGCGTTGCGCAGGGTGCCCGCCACCATCACGAGCACCGCGTCGCCGACCTCGTGCCCCTTCGTGTCGTTGATGGTTTTGAAATCGTCAATGTCGATCATCATCACGCCGAACGAAAGGTCGTACCGCTCTTTTTCCATGAATATGGCGTCGAGCGACGGCAGGGTATGGTGCCGGTTGGACACTTTTGTCAGGTTGTCAACGAGCGCGAGCTGCTCCAGCTCGGCAATGCGCTCCTGCAGGGCGGCCTTATTCGAAATGTCGGTGAATAGCTCCATGCCGCCGGTCACCTTTCCGCTTTCGTCGTGCAGCGGGGAAACGCGCACCAGCACCGGAATGCGATACCCGCTCTTGTGGTGCAAAAATACCTCGGCCTCATACGGCTTGTCGTCCTTGATGCAGCGCGCCAACGGGCACATTCCCTTGCACAGATTGTTTCCGCTCGCGTCAATATGCGTGAGAATGTTGTCGGAACAGTTCTTCCCCACGACCTCCGCGGCGGTAAACCCGGTGATCCGCTCCGCCGCCTTGTTCCAGAACGTGATGGAGCGCGACGCGTCGGAAAGATACACGCCGTCGGGCATGCTCTCGATGAGATGGGTGGGGTCGAATGAAGGGAGGGAAGGCATAGGTGTATTGTGTTATTCAATTTTATAATGGGGTGAGGGGGAAGTCAATTGAGCTGACATGAACTGAATCCACAGGTTCTAAGGATATTTCTAATTGGACGCTAGAAGATGAAATCCAAAGATATCCTTTTTTTGTCCATGAAAAATTAAAACATACCTTTGGATTATCATGGCCTAAACAGCCCCTCCTCAAACTCCCCTACCATCACCACCTCCGGCTCCAGCGCCACGCCCGTCTTTTCATACACCACCCTCTGCACATGCGCAATCAGCGCCCGCACGTCCTTTGCCGTTGCTCCCCCATGGTTCACGATGAAATTGGCGTGTTTCAGCGAAACCTCCGCGGCGCCGCGGCTCGCGCCTTTGAGCCCGCATTGTTCGATCAGTTTTCCAGCCGTGGTGTCGGGCGGGTTTTTAAAAACGCTTCCGCAGTTAGGCAGATCAAGCGGGTGGCGGTCTTTGCGTTTTGCAAGCACTTCGGCGAATGATTTTTTTGCCTGAGCTGACGTGTCGGACTTGAAATGGAATTCTGATGAAAGGATGATCGAACTCGCGCCTTTAAACGCGGTGCCGCGATACGAAGCACTGAGGTCCTTCGCCTCCAGAGTCTTTATTGTCAAGTCCTGCAAAGACAAATATCTTACTGAAACAATACAATCCGAAATGCTTTGTCCGAACGCGCCGGCGTTCATGACCACCGCGCCGCCTATGCTGCCCGGAATACCTGCGAGTTTTTCAAGTCCTGAAAATCCTCGGTCAACCATTTCTTTTACCAGAGCATGCAGCAGAACGCCGCTTGCGCATTCGGCGTTTTCGTCCTTCCAGGCAATATTCGCCTTCTGCTGAGTCAGGTCAATTACTAATCCGTCCCATCCGCTGTCGCTCACTAAAACATTGGTTCCTTTACCCAGTACAAATACCGGAATGTTTTTTTCGCGCGCCCACGCGCAGCCCTCGCCTATTTCATTTTCGTCAACAGGCGCGCAGTAATAACGGCACGGGCCGCCAATTCTGAAGCTCGTCTTGTCGGCGAGCGGTACGTTACTGAACGGGGGTCGCATCTGATGTCTGTTCGTCAAGAAAGATTTTATACGTGCCGCTGGAAATGAAAAATTCCACTATGGTGCCGTCCAGGTGGTTTGCATTTGCCTCGGCGCGCAGGATTTCGAACGCCTTTTGCGGGGGCATTTTCGGCTTGTAGGGCCTGTCCTGCGCCACGAGTGCCTCGTAAATGTCAATCACCGCGAGCGCCTTGCTCTCGAAGCTCAGTTGTCCGGCCTTGAGGCCGTCCGGGTAACCGGAGCCGTCGAGCCGCTCGTGGTGGTGGCTCGCGATCTCCGGGATCTGCTCGAGCCCGCTGGTCCACGGGATGCGCGAGAGGATGCGGCGCGTTGCCTGCGCGTGCGAATTGATGCGCTCCCGCTCCTTTTCGGTGAGATTGCCCTTGCGCACGCTCAAGCACTCGTATTCGCGGTCGGTGACAAACGGGAGTCTGTTTCCCTTTGCGTCAAAGTAAATTTTTCCTGCAATTCCCTGGAGCTTGCCGAAGTTCTCGTCGCTCACAAACCCGCTCGAATTGAGTGTTGCAAGAAACTCGATGTCGGCATCGACGTCGGCCGGCGACTGCCACGAAAGCGGCTGCGGCACGGTGCGGGCCTGCACCAGCATCTTGACATACTCTCCCCGTGCGCGGATCACGTCCATGCCCTCGTCGGACAGCCGGAATTTCTTGGTGAGCAGCGCCTCGGGCACGCCGATCTTCCCGATGTCGTGCAGCAGCGCCGCGAACCTGAACTGGTTCTTGCGGTCTTCCGAAAAGTGAAGGCCGTCAAACGGCCCGCCGTTCTCGCGGTTCACGGCGTCGGCGAACGCCATGGCGTAGCCCATCACGCGGCGCGAGTGGCCGTAGGTGACACGGTCCCGCTCGTCGATCGCCGCGATTGACGAACGCAAATACCCCTCGAAGATGTCCTTGATCTCCTGGTACAGCTGCACGCGCTCGATGGACACGGCCGCCTGCGACGCGATGGAGAGCACGAAATCCTCGTCCGACAGGGTGAACGGAGCCACGTAATGCGCCACGTCGGCAGTCGTGCGCAGGCGGCCTGCGGCGTCCGTCTTCTTGTTCATGAGCTGGAGCACGCCGGCCACCTCGTGGTTCAGGTTCTTGAGCGGCACCGTGAGCATGGATTTGACCGGGTATTCGAATTTGTCCTCGTATCCCTTGCGCGCTTTCTTATACGGGGCCGAATCGTCGAGCGTCGCAACGTCGTCGATGGAAAGCGGCTCGCCCGTGAGCGCCACATAGCCGGCCACGGACTTATTGTCGATGGGGATGCTGAACTCCGCGGTCTTTGCCGCGATGTCGATGGAATCGTTCTGGGATATCTTGAAACGGATCGCGCCAGTGAAGGCGCCGCCCGGCCCGCTTTTTTCCCGTATGTAAATGCTGCCCGCGTCCGCCGCCACGAAGTCACGGGTCTCGGCGAGGATGAGCGACAAAAGCTCGGTGAGGTCGTTTTGCAGCGAAAGGGCCGTGCCGATCTTGATGAGCTGGTGCTTCTGCTTGCGGTATTTCATCACCTCGCCCGTGATCTCGCGGTTCTGCCGGGCAAGCACGCCGCTGCGCGCCATCCCCATCATGATGTTGCGGCAGTCAAGCGCGGTGAGCGGCGACCGGAAAAACCCGGCAAACGGCATGGCCGCGCAGAACGCGGGGCATTCCTCTCCGTCAATGCGTTGATACAGTGGGATCTCCTGGCCGAAACCGATGGGCATAGCGCCGAACATGTCGAGCATGGCCTGTTGCGTGCAGGGGACAAACGAAATGCATCCGGCGGGCGGCCCGGCCTCGGGACCGGACGCGTGCGGAGCTCCTGAGGCAAGGATCTGGATCGAGTAACCGAAAAAAGCCGCCGCCTTCTGCAGCTTGTCCAGGTCGGGTTCGGGCGCGGTTCCAAGAAAAATGATTGAACGGGCCATGGAGGAAAATTAGGTCTGGATGGAAGGCCTTGACAAGGTAATTCTGCTGGGCAAAATGCTCTACCGGAAAAACAGCAAAGGCCCCGCGGAAAAATCCGAAAGGCCTTTCGATTCTATATCCGAGCGTCCGTCAATCAGCCCTTGATGGCCTCAGCCGGGCATGCCGCGGCGCAAGCGCCGCAGTCGGTGCATTTGCCGGCGTCTATCTTGTAAATGGGGTCGCCTTCGCTGATGGCTTCAACCGGGCATTCGGGAACGCAGGTCCCGCACGCTACGCACGCGTCTGTGATGACATGAGGCATTATATTTCTCCTTGTTGTTGGGGGGAAATTTCCGTTTGCGTCTTTAAAATTATTTAATCTTTTTAAAACGGTCAAGCGAAATTTTATTGTTTATTGCAATACAGTCAATAATAAAAAACAGATTCAATATTTTCTCCCTCTCCTCATGGGAGAGGGCGGGGTGAGGTGAGAAGGGCTGGGGGTGGGGTCCAAACAGCCATTGCATTTAGTAATTAATCGTCAAACAATATTCACCTCCTATAATTAGGAATATCATTTCACAATTGTAAACTTCCTCGCGATCCTCTCATTCCCCTGGTTCAATAGCAGCAAACAGGTCCCGTTGCGCAAGGCCGGGCCGTCGAACCCGACTCTGTTCTGTCCCGCAACGCCGTTTCCCACGTTGCAGGTCCACACCTTTCTTCCCGCGACGGAATACACCTCCACCACGAAACCTCCCTGCTTTTCGAGCGTGACCAGGAAATTAAGCCCTTTTGCGGACAAGCCGGACGCACGCCCGACGTGGTGCACAGCCTCGATTTCCAGATCCGCACCTCCTGGGTGCCGACCTTGGGGTTGTTCCTGAGGTTTTAATTTTTTTAAGAGCGGATCGGAAAACACAGGATTTTTTACTCTCCGTCCGGCAGAGGTAACTTCATATTCTCTTTACCTGGACTTTTATGTATTTTCAGAGGCCGCTGCTTTGGTTCAGCGGACTCTGTTTTTTCGAGATTGAAAGACTGACTCAGATTGGACTATTTTTTGCTGGATTATATTGTCCTGAAAGGATGATAAACCCAAAGCGTTGCCCCCGGCTGAATCCACCATCCGTTCCGCTGGAGAAGAAATTTTCATCGGAAATAAATAAAGTTAAATAGTATAATAAAAACTGCAACGACCCAAAGTCCTCAATTGAGTATCATGGCTGCAAAAAAAGTAAAAACGAAAACTAAATCCCCGGCAAATAAAAACATCTCCGTTCCCCCGCCGCTCAAAATCCTCGTGGTGGCGTCCGAGATGGTGCCCTTTGTCAAGGCGGGAGGGCTCAGCGACATCGTGGGGTCGCTTTCATCCGAGCTCAAGCGCATGGGGCACGACGTGCGCGTGGTGCTGCCCAAATATTCGTCCATCAATTACCGCGGGCTTCGCGTGAGCCCCGTGCTGCCATCCATGGGCGTCTGGATGGGCGGCGTGTGCGAATGGTGCTCGGTTTTTTCCATGACCACCGAGAAGGGCGTGCCGGTGTATCTCATCGAGCACGATCTTTTCTTCAACAGGCCCGGCATCTACCACGACCAGTCGATGCACGATTACCTCGACAACGCGCGGCGCTATGCCTTTCTGTCGCGCGCCGCGCTCCAGTTGTGCAGGGACACCGGGTTTTCGCCGGACATCGTGCACGCCAACGACTGGCAGACCGCGCTCGCGCCCGCCTATCTCAAGGTCTGGCACTGGAACGACGCGCTGCTCGGCCGCACCGCGTCGGTGCTCACCGTGCACAATATGGCCTACCAGGGCGTCTATTCGCGCGACAACTGGGCCTATATGGGCCTCGGGGACGAGAACTTTACGGAAAAGAAGTTCGAGTCGTGGGGATACATCAACATGCTCAAGGGCGGCATATACTTTGCCGACGCGGTGAACACCGTGAGCCCCACGTACGCGCGCGAGACCAGAACGCCCGCGGGGGGGTTCGGCCTTGCGCCCTATCTCAACGACAAGGGCGCCAATTACGAGGGAATACTCAACGGCGTCGACTACGATTTCTGGTCGCCCGAAAACGACCGGTACGTGGCGGCGCGCTTTTCGGCAGACGACATGGCGGGAAAGGCCGTGTGCAAACGAGCGTTACAAAAGGAATTCCTCCTGCGTGACGATCCGAAGGTCGCGCTCATCGGCGCCATCGGCCGTTTCGTGCACCAGAAGGGCTTCGAGCTCATCGCCCAAAGCATCGAGAGGGTCCTCAATGATATGCACGTGCAGTTCGCGGTGCTCGGCTCGGGCGAAGGCGGGCTCGAACATTATTTCGGCGAGCTGCCCAAGCGGTATCCGGGACGCGCCGGATCTTTTATCGGCTTCAACAACAGGCTCGCGCACTTGATCGAGTCGGGCGCCGACTTCCTGCTCATGCCGTCGCTCAACGAGCCCTGCGGACTCAACCAGCTCTATTCGCTGCGCTACGGCACCCTGCCCATCGTGCGCGCCACGGGCGGCCTCGACGACACGGTCGTCAGCTACAACGAGGCCACCGGCGAGGGCACGGGCTTCAAATTCTGGGAGCCGTCGGCAAACGCGCTGTATTACACCGTGGGCTGGGCGGTGTCGACCTACTACGACCGGCCGCAGCACCTAGCACAGCTCAGGGCCACGGCCATGCGCCAGGATTTCTCGTGGAAGCGCAGCGCGCAGGAATACGTGAAGCTGTACAAAAAGGCAATACTTAACAAACAGGAGTACGACCGGCGCTGCAGGGGATAAAAAAAGCACGGCCGTCGGGCCGTGCTTTCCATCAATCATAAATCTTTCGGTTTTCTTTTCTAACTCTCTTTATTCTCTGTGTCCTCTGTGCCTCTGTGGTTATCTTCTCTTTGCCTTTTATCGCATCAATAACCGGGATATTCCGCTTCCGTCTTCGCCTCTTCGGCGTTCTTGCTTTCGGCCGCCCACTTGGCGTAGTCCTTCTTGACTTCATCAAAATCCTTTGTGCTCATGTCTTTTGAATCCTTGTCCTCGGGATTCTTTTGCACCCAGGTGATCTTGCCTTTTTCGTCCTCGATCTTCTTCATGGCCGACGGGCCGTCGGACGAGGCAAACGTGCTGGTGTTGATGGTGACGTAGCCCGCGGTGACCGTCACGACCGTATGGAAAATGAAATAGACCTTTCCCGCCTGGAAATTGAACTTTGCCTTGGACTTGTTCGTGGCGTCGCCGATGATGTAATGTTCGCCGGGATCAACCGGGAACGTGAGCAGGGTATTTCCCTCGGTGCCGCCCACGTATTTCGTGTCGCAGTACACCGGCACGTACGTGGAGCCCATGAAGGCCGTGGGACGGATGATGACGCACAGCGCCTTGTCGGCCGGGGCCTTGATTTCCGGCAATGTCTTGCTGTAAATCAGCTTGGACACGCAGCCCGCCATCATGGCAAGGAGCGTGAGGGCAACGGTCAGCGCAACCAGTTTTTTCATACTTCCTCCGATGGGAATAGGTGAATGGCGTTTGGTCGTTGATACCATTCTACACTATTACCTCTTTGAAGTCAAGGAACCCGCTACTTTTTCTCCTCGGAGGCCGCGTGTCCCGCCACCCGTATGTGCAGCTCGCGCAGCTGTTTGACCGTGGCCGGCGCCGGCGCGTTCATCATGAGGTCTTGCGCGCGCTGGTTCATGGGGAACGCGATGACCTCGCGGATGTTCTGCTCGTCGGCGAGCAGCATCACGATGCGGTCCACGCCGGGTGCGATGCCGCCGTGCGGCGGCGCCCCGAGCTTGAACGCGGCGATCATGGCGCCGAACCGTTCGTCAACCGTGTCGCGGGAATACCCGGCGATCTCAAACGCCTTGTACATGATCTCGGGCTGGTGGTTGCGGATGGCGCCGCTCGAAAGCTCGATGCCGTTGCACACGATGTCGTACTGGAAAGCAAGGATGTCGAGCGGTTTTTTTGACGCAAGCGCCCCCATGCCGCCCTGGGGCATGGAGAACGGGTTGTGCGAGAACGCCACGCACTTGTTCTCCTCGTCCCATTCGTACATGGGGAAATCCACGATCCAGCAGAACCTGAAGGAATCCGGGTCGATCATGCCGAGGTCCTTGCCGAGCTTGACGCGAAGGTCGCTGCAGATCTTGTTTGTCAACTGCGGCGTGTCGCAGATGAAGAAGACCACGTCGCCCGTGCCCACGCCGCACAACTCCTCGATTTTCTTCAGGTCGTCGGGCGTGAGGAACTTCATGAGTGGTCCCTTGACATTTGCGTCAAGCCACTGCAGGTAGGCCAGCCCCTTTGCGCCGATGGACGTGGCGTAGTCCACCATTTTATCGAAAAAGTTCCTCGGGTTCTTCGCGATGCCCTTCACCGGGATGGCGCGCACCGTTGCGCCCCCCTTGACCGCCTCTGCAAACACCTTGAACCCCGCCGCCGCGAAAATCGCGGTGCTGTCGCGCATCTCGATGGGGATGCGCAGGTCGGGCTTGTCGGTGCCGTATTTCACCATGGATTCCCGGAAGGGGATGCGCACGAACGGCGGCGCGTCCATTTTCCTTGAGGAGAATTCCGAGAAAACGCCGTGGATGAGTTTTTCCACAACCGCGAATATGTCGTCCTGCGTCACGAATGACATTTCCATGTCAAGCTGATAGAACTCGCCCGGCGAGCGGTCGGAGCGCGCGTCCTCGTCGCGGAAGCACGGCGCGATCTGGAAATACTTGTCGAACCCGGAGATCATGAGCAGTTGCTTGAACTGCTGCGGCGCCTGCGGCAGGGCGTAGAATTTCCCCGGATGGATGCGCGACGGGACAAGATAATCGCGTGCGCCCTCGGGCGACGAGCTGGTGAGGATGGGCGTCTGGAATTCCTTGAACCCCATCTCCCACATGCGCCGCCGCATGCTCGCGACGACGTCGGACCGCAGGATGATGTTCTTGTGCAATTTATTTCTGCGAAGATCGAGGAACCTGTACTTGAGCCGCAGGTCCTCGGGCGCCTCGTCCTCGGGAAACACGTTGAGCGGCAGCGCGTCGCTGGCGCCCAGCACCTCGTACGATTCGGCGACCACGTCGACCTCGCCGGTGGGCATCTTTGGGTTGACGTTTTCCTCGGAGCGGAACTCGACCTTGCCGTCGAAGCGCACCACGGTTTCCTTGGGCAGGCGCGACACCGCGTCCTGGAACGGCGCGGACGGATAGACAACCACCTGGGTGAGGCCGAAGTTGTCGCGCAGGTCAATGAACAGCACGCCGCCGTGGTCGCGTCGCGTGTGGATCCAGCCCGCCACCCGCACCTGTTTTCCGATGTCCGATTTCCGCAGTTCGCCGCAGTTGTGGGATCTGAAGTCGTGCATGAATTTATTCTTTTCCTTCCTGATATTTCATAAATTGATTTGGGCGTTTCCCCTTTTGTGAAGGCATAAAATTCTGCGCCTTCACAAAAGGGGCCGGTTCTCCTTCCGGGCTCGGCCTTCGGCCTCGTTGCTGGACCGTCTGATGCCTGACGGCCGGGTCGGCCAGCAATTCGCTCTTGCTCACCCTTCAGTCGCCCCTAACGCGGCGGCGCACTTCAATGGTGTCAACAACAAAGGGTGGCGCCAATCGAAGCATTACTGACCATACATAAAAGAGGGCGGAAGGCACATTATCTTATCAATAATTAATAACATGATAAAATAATATTCTTAATTGCTTCATGTTTTACTAATGATATGCCTGATCACCTCGCCCGCCGCGGTAAGTCCAAAAATTCCTGTCATATAAGAGATGCTTCCAATCGGCCTCCTCGGCCTCCCCCGGTCGAACTCCTCGTGCTCCGGCGCCACCACGTGGGTGTTTCCCTTTGCCGGCTCGAGGGAATACACGCAGCGCACGCCTTTGTAAATGCCGAGCCGGTGCAGCTTCTTGCGGATCATGCGGCCGAGCGGGCAGATTTTTGTTTCCGAAATGTCGGCGCAGCGCACGAGCGACGGGTCCATCCGCGAGGCCGCGCCGAGCGACGACACGAGGAACAGCCCCTTCTTGACGCATGAGGAAATGAGGATCACCTTGGGCGAAAGGCTGTCGATCGCGTCAATCACGGCGTCGGGCGCGTCGGCCAGCAAACCGTCAACCGTTGCGCCCTCGATGAAGAGCTTTTTCACTTCAGCGCCGCACGCGGGATTGATCTGCGCCACCCGCTCCTGGGCCACGTCGGCCTTGTATTGGCCCACGGTGGACTCGAGCGCATACAGCTGGCGGTTGAAGTTTGATGCCTTGACCTTGTCGAAATCCACGAGCGTGAGCCTGCCGATGCCGGCCCGCGCAAGCGCCTCCACCGCATACGAGCCCACGGCGCCGAGCCCGCACACGGTGACGCGGGCGTTTGCCAGTTTGTCAAATGACTCCTGGCCGAGTAATAATTGGGTTCGGGCGAATCTTTTCATTCTTCACTCGCGTAATAAAACATCATTTAAAAATCCTTGTGGCGTTATTCCATGTCCTGGCCGCGACCTCTTCCTTCGAAATCCCCAAAAGCAAGGCCACCGTCTCCGCCACCTTCACGACATTCGCGGGCTCGTTCAGTTCCGTTGCGCACTGGTACGGCTTGAGGTCCGGGCTATCGGTCTCGATGCACAGGCGATCTCTCGACGCCGCAAGAAGCGCGGCGCGGGACCGTTTATTCTTCGGAAAGGTTATTGTCCCCGAAAATGATAAGGAAAGCCCGAACCCCTCGATGGTTTTCACCAGCTCCGCCGGCCCGCTGAACGAATGGACGATGCCGCCTTGAAAAGCGCCGCCATGCACCTTAAGCAGCTCAACCAGCCTGCCGAACGCCCTTCTGCAATGGATGGTGACGGGACGCTTATGTTCGGCTGCGATCGCGAGCTGTTTTAAAAACACGCTCTCCTGGTCCGCGAATGTCGATTCGTCAAGCGCGTGGTCGAGCCCGATCTCGCCCACGCATGCGTGAGGCATTTTGTCAAGATGTGAAACCAGCGCGTCCGCCCAATGCTCCGAACGGCCGGCAACATACCACGGATGAAGCCCGAACGACGGCCGCACCGCCTCATATTTTTCAGCCAGTCCCCTCACCTGATTCCAGTCTTTTTCGCTCGTGCCGCAACACGACAGCGCCTTTACTCCGGCGCAGGCCGCGCGCGACAGGACCGCATCGAGGCCGGCGGCGAGCCGCCCATCCTGCACATGGCAGTGCGCATCGAAAAAGGAAATGCCGGCATCTGCTTCCACGAGGTCCCCCGGAGAAGAATTATCCTATGTCAAACACGTGTTTGAGCCAGGCCTGGGCGATGAGCGCGTGGCCGGCCGCGGTGGGATGCACCCCGTCCTCGGCCCAGTATTGGGGCGCCGCCCGCTTCGACGCCTTTTCAAACGCGTCAACGAGCGGCACGAGGATGCAGGAAAATTCCCGCGCCAGGCTCCGGACAATCTCGATCTTGGGCTCAAGGTCGTCGAACCATCCCTCGTCCACCTGGCCGCAGGCCAGCAGAAACGGCTCGCACAGCACGATCGCGGCCTGCGTTTCCCGTTTTGTCAACTCAAGGATGCGCCGGTACGACGCGCTGAATGCGCCCCCGGACGTCGGGTCGCCGCTGTCTAAGCGCCGCCATGTGTCGTTGACACCCGCGAGAACGGAAACGAGCGTCGGCTTGAGCTTGAGGCAGTCCCACTGCCAGCGCGCGGCGAGGTCGGCAACCCGGTCGCCGGACACGCCCCTGTTGACAAACCTCAAATCGAGCTCGGGATACAGCGCCGAAAGCCGCGAGGAAACCATGAATGCGTATCCGCTGCCCAGGGGGCGCGACGGGTCGGCCCGCCTGCCGCAGTCGGTGATGCTGTCGCCGGTAAACAGAATGGTCATGCCTTTGACCGGAGCGATTGCCATAACGGCGTCCTCATGCCGCAATCAGCGGGGACAGATTTTTTTTATCCGGTCGCTGAATTCGTCAAGCGAATACGGTTTTGTCAGCACGGGGATTTTTTTTATCAGCGGCGAGTCCGGGACCTGTCCGGCCGCGTGCTGGAGAATCACCGCGATGCCGCGGAACTGGGGAAATTCCTCGGCCAGGATCGAAATCGCGCTTTTTCCCGATGCGTCGGCCAGGCTCGAGCCGATGATGATCAGGTGATACCCCGGCTGCTTGGTCCCGAGCTTTGCGCGCAGCGCCTCGGCGTTCAGCACGCGATCCACCACAACATCCTTATAATTTATGAGAAGGATGTCGTTGACCAGTTCATGGACATCGAGATTTTCATCAGCAACAAGGACTTTCACCGGCATAGGGCCATCTCCGCAGGAATGTCGCACCGACTGAAAAGCCATCTAAAATACATTTTTTACAGAAAATATTATATAGAATTAATGTGCTAACAAATTAAGTGATTTTCTTTGTCCGTGTTTTAGCCGGAAAGTGATCCCGTGCCCGGCTATTTTACGGAACATAAAAACGGCATTTGCTCCTGATGGAGGTCAAAGCTATATTATAAAATATACCCTTGGGCCCGCACGATCACCGCGGGCCACCGCATCAACAAAGGAGGAATGCCCTATGATCGTCAGACACTCAATGCGTCGCGCTTCGGCACCGGTTGCAGCGATCGTGCTCACGCTTGCCCTTTGCCTGCAGGCTTCTGCCGGCACGGCCGCCAAACGCGGCAAGGCTTCTCATGCGGCTCCGCGCGCCCAGGTAACGGCGCCCGCCAAGGACGCGGGCCAGCTCGTCTCGGACCTCGACTCCCTTTTCGCAAAGTCAAAGGCCGATTTCGACAAGCTTGCCTCTTCCGTGATCCTGAAATACCCCAGGACCAAGCCGGTGAACAACATGTTCTGGAAGGCGCTCAAGGCGCACCAGCCGTGGCACTCGCTGTTCCGCACCGACAAGAAGGGCGCGGTCATCAACGAGGTGATCAGGATCGAGGGCGAATCAAAGGAGAAGCGGTCGGTGGCGACCGAGGCCTGGTTCACGCAGATTTCAAAGACCATGAAGGAACACCTGACCATTTTCAAGAATGAAAAAACCGGCAGGTATTACCTGGTCTGGGCCGAGCCCATCGTGGCAAAGGTGAAGAAGGTTGACACGTTCCAGGGCGCGGTGGTGGCGAACATCGACCTGTGGGACTGTTTCGACCGCTATGCCGATAAATCAACGTCGCCGTTCAAGGTCCACATCCTCGACCGTGTGGTATTGTTCGAGCATTTGTGGCGCGACACCATCAAGTCCTCAGAGTCGCACCTCACCGTTCCCGGCCTCGACAAGATCACGGTGCGGTATCCGCGGCCGGCCACCGAAGCCGCGTCCGCGCAGGCGGTCGATTCCGCCGCGCTGGTGCAGGCGCAGCAGGATTCGCTGAAGGCCAAGACCGCGCGCGACCTTGCCGCAAGCATGGCGGCCAAGGCCGAGGCCGCGAAAAAGGCCAAGGCGCACAACACCATTCTCCTCACGGTGATCATCATCATCGCGGTGCTGATCATCATCCTGTTGGTGATCATGGTGGCGCGGGGAAGGAAACGGCCCGAGGACGCAGGCCCCGAAGGCGGGGACAGGTTCGGAAATTTGTAAAAGACGGTTTTCGCGGACTGCTTCTTGGGTGCTTGCATTATCGGAGCAATTTTCGATAGTCAAGCACCTTTTTATTATTTCAGAAAGTCATTTCTGGCCTTTATCTATCCTCTCAACTCTCAACCGTCAACTTTCTCAAGCACCCATTCCAATACGACATCCGCCTGTTTGGCGGCCGCGATGTTCACGCACGGCGCGAGCGGCCGGCCGTTTTTGCCCACGCCGGACACGCCGTCGCCGACGAGATAAAAATCGTCGCCCACCTTTCGCGTCACGATCCTGTCGCTGTTGCCGTATCCGGCCAGGCCGCTTGCGCCCACCACCAGTTTGCCGGAACCGGCAAACGCGTTCACGATCATGGCCTTGCATTCCGGCGTGTCAAACGCTTCAACGACAACGCCGCAGGACTTGAACAACGACGGCGCATTGGAAGCGTCGACCGTTGCCCTGATTGCTGCAATGGCGCAGGCGGGGTTGATTTTGAGGAGCAGCTCCCTGAGGCATTCCACCTTGGGCCGGCCGATATGTTCGGGAAAATAGGCCTGGCGGTTCAGGTTCGACAAGTCAACGGCGTCACCATCGGCAATCACAAACTTTTCAAACCCGGTTCGCACGAGGTTCATGGCGCAGTTTGAGCCCAGGCCGCCCGCGCCGGCGATGCCGATGGTCGCGGCGCGGATCGCGGCGCATTGCTCTTTGGAAAAATACCGTTCCCTCACGGCGTCAAACGAAAAACCGGCCATTGCATGGGTCCTTTTCATCCGCCACTGCAGACGCGATAAAATTACATTAAGTGTTGAAAAATCCCGAAAAGTATCGTAATTTTATTGGTATGACGATAAGAAGCTTGAATCTTTTTCTGCAGGTTGCAGCGCTGTGCGTGCTGTTTGCATTCTCAGCTTACGGCGTTGACACCAAGCCGGCCGCGCCGCAGGCTGCCAAGACCACCGAAAAAGGCAAGGCAGCCGTGCAGAGGATCATTATCGAGGAACAGAAGATCGAGGGAAAAATCCGCAGGCCCCAGCTCGTGCTCATCAAGGCCGACCAGCGTCCGGCCTTCCCGCCCATGATCATGCAGAGCGCGGGCAAGAACGAGAACGTCGGCTCGTTCGTCGACCCCTCGGTGATTGAAAATTCCGCCAACCAGAACGCCTTCAAGTTTCAGGGCACCGCCATCACCAATTACGTTCCTTGATTTTTAAGAACAATAGCGCCTTCAACCGAGCCCTTCCTGAGCATTTCGAGCGCCCTGTTCGCTTCACGCAACGGAAGCGCGGTGACGCTGGTCTTTACCGGCACCTTTGACACAATGGAGAAAAATTCCTCGCCGTCGGCGCGGGTGAGGTTCGCGACCGAGCGCACCGAGCGCTCTCCCCATAAAATGCCGTAGGGAAACGACGGCACGTCCGACATGTGGATGCCGCCGCACACCACCACGCCGCCCTTGGACACGGCCCTGAGCGCCGCCGGCACGAGGTTGCCCGCGGGAGCAAAGATGATCGCGGCGTCGAGCGGCGACGGCGGAAGCTCGTCCGATCCGCCGACCCAGGCGGCGCCGGTTTTCACGGCAAAGGCCTGCGTTTTCTTGTCGCCCGGTTTGGTAAACGCGAATATGCGCCTGCCCTGGAACGCGGCGATCTGCGTGATGATATGCGCGGCCGCGCCGAACCCGTAGATGCCGATGTCCTTCGTATCCGCAGCAAGCATGCGCAGCGACCGGAAGCCGATGAGCCCGGCGCAAAGCAGCGGGGCCGCGGAAACGGCGTCGTATTTTTGGGGCAGGGCAAAACAATATTGCTCGTTCGCGACGGTATAGTGGGCATAGCCTCCGTCGATGGTATATCCCGTGAACCCCGGATCATCGCAGAGGTTTTCCCGGCCGCCGCGGCAATACCGGCAGCTCCCGCACGTGCGCCCGAGCCACGGCACCCCCACCCGGTCCCCGACCTTGAACCGCTTGCATTCCTTTCCAACGCCGACAACCCTGGCCGCGATCTCATGGCCCAATATGAGCGGAAGTTTCGGCGCGTTGAGCTCGCCGTCGAAAATATGCAGGTCGGTGCGGCACACGCCGCAGGCATCGACGCAAAGCAGCACCTGGCCGGGTCCGGGCCGGGGCACCGGAACCTCGCGTTCGTCAAGCGGCTCGCCGGGTTGCACCATGACCATGGCGGTCATTGTTTTGGGAACAGGCATGTAAGCGCCTTTCAACATATCTTTGATTTGTCATCCCCGGCCTGACCGGGGATCCAGCTCTTTACATGTGATAAAAATGGATTCCCGCTCTCCGCTTTCGCGGGGACAAGTTTCGCGGAAATGACATTACTGTCGTACTATCAATAATATACCTTTACGCTGGCCGATTTCGAATCATCTGCCGTTACTTTTTTGCTAATCCCACTGTGTAAAAGTTCCCCGAAATTTATATTATCACCACGGCGAAAAAAGAATTTGAAAAGCGTTCAAACCGCAGATCGAACCGTGGGAACTTTTAGGGGAACAATGGCCATGGAAAAACCTCCGGACCAGAACCGCGTCGCCCTTCCGCTGGGCCTCAAACTGGCCTACGGCTCCGGCGACATGGTGGCCGGCCTCGCCTTCAACACGCTCAACTTCTTCTACCTTTACTTTCTCAACACCGTGGTGGGCATGCCCGCTTATCTCGCGGGGCTGGTGCTCCTCATCGGCCGGGCCTGGGACGGCGTGATGGACCCGGTGATGGGAATGATCGTGGACAGTACGACCTCAAAAATGGGCAAGCACCGGTTCTGGCTGCTTGTCGCCATCGTGCCGTTCGTGGTCGCCTTCTTTCTTTTGTGGCTGCGGTTTCCCCTGGGCCAGTGGGCCCAGTTCGCCCTGTATTCATTCCTGTTCCTGGTCTTTTCCACTTCGTTTACCATGTACAATATCCCCTACGGCAGCATGACCGCCGACCTCACGCCCGACTACCACGAGCGCACGAGCCTCACCGGCGTACGCATGGTGTTCTCGCTGTTTGCCATGATCGTGGGCGCGGGCGCCACCCAGCTGCTCGCGGGCATTCCCCATGCCGGGTATCCGGGCATGGCCGCGATGTACGGCGTGGTGATGGTCGCGGCCGGGCTCACCGTTGCCGCGGCCACCAAGGGGCGCGACACGGTCGTGACGAAACCCCAGGGCATCCATCTGCGCATCTGGCTCGACGCGTTTCGCAACCGGCCGTTCGTGCTGCTCGTGTCGTCGTACATCCTCCTCACCATCGCCACCACGGGCGTGTCGGGCATATTTGTCTACTTTGTCAAGTACAACCTCGGGCTCCACAGCGACATCCAGTCGAGCACCATCATGGGCGTGCTGGTGTTCGCCGCGATCGGCGCGCTGCCGCTGTGGGCATGGGTGTCCAAGGCGGTGAGCAAAAAAATCGCGCTCTTTACGGGCATGGCCGTGTTTGCGCTCGGGCTGATTGTTATTTCCAAGATAGGCCTTTCGCACGGCGCCGCGCTGTTTTATTCCTTGGCGGTTTTGACCGGTGTCGGACTTTCGTCGTTCTTCATCGTGCTGTGGTCCATGATACCCGACGTGGTGGAATACGGCCAGTTGCAGACCGGACACCGCAACGAGGGCGTGTATTACGGCCTGTGGTTCTTTGTGCAGAAGCTGGGCATGGCGCTGAGCGCGGCGGTCAACGGCGGCGTGCTCTCGGCCACGGGATTCAAGCAGGCGGCGGGAGGCGCGGTGCTCGACCAGACGCCACGCGCGCTCGGCGGCATCGGCGCGCTGCTTTCCGCCATACCCCTTGCGTTCATCGTAGCCGGGCTCGCCATCCTGGCCTTCTACCCCATCAACGCGGCAAAGCACGCCGAAATCAGGAGACAAATCGATCTGACGGGCGCCGAACAGGCGGCGCAGCAGCAGTAACAGACAGGACAATCGATGAAACGGATCCTCGCATTTGTCAGTGAATCTGAACTTGTCAAGGCCATTCTCACGCTGATCGTGTACTGCTTCAACGCCGCGGTCATCGGCGTGTCGCTCGCGCCGTCGGTGTATCTGCTGGCGCGCGCGTGGAAGGCGTATATGCTCTCCCCCACGGCGGCCCACGTCATCGCGTTCTCGATCGCCTGCGGGTGCGCGTTATTCTTATATTTCATCACGGGCTCGATCGTCATGAGCCTCACCATCCGCCTCATCTCGCTGGGCATGAAGGCGGGCCGGTACCCCATGGTGTCGTTCACCATGCTGCGGTGGCTCATCTACAGCGGCGTGTACCACCTAGCCGGCAAGACCATCCTCGAATACCTGCCGATAAGCTTTTTGAGCGTCATTTTTTTCAGGATCGTCGGCGCGAAAATCGGCAAGAACGTGGCCATCAACTCCTGGTTTCTCAACGACGCCTACCTGCTGGAGCTCGGCGACAACGTGGTGATCGGCGGCAAATCCGACATCTCCTGCCACACCTTCGAAAAGAACACGCTGCTGCTCTCGCACGTGCGGATCGGCAGAAACACGCTCGTGGGCCAGCAGTGCTACATCAGCCCGGGCGTCTCCATCGGCGAGAACTGCGTGATCGGGCAATATTCGTTCATCCGGAAAAACAAGGACATCCCGGACCGCACCGTGATCGCGGCGCTGGGCGGCCTTCCCATACGGATCATTTCCAAGCTTGAAAAAATGGGTGAAGAGGCCGTAAGCGGCCTGGGAACAAAGGCGTCCGAACAGTAAACGGAGGCTCGTATGAAAAATTTTCTCATCATCAGCGGCATCATCTTTGTGCTGATCATCGTGGGAGGCGTTCTCTCCATGTTCACGCGGGTACAGAAGATCATGACGGTCGAAACCGTGCAGGTTGACCCGCAGATGAAAGTTTTCCTGGGCGGCGGCGGTAATTCACTCGTGCTGACGTCGGATGACGGCCAGAAGGCGATCGTGGTCGACACCAAAATGGCGGGCGCCGCCAAAAAGCTCAGAAGCAGCGTCCGCGCAAACGACGTCACCATTATCAACACCCATTTCCACACCGACCATGTCTCGGGCAATGTGCTCTATCCCGCGGCGAAAATCATCTCCGGCGCGTATACGCAGGAGCAGTGGAAAAAAGCGGCGGGCGACGCCAGATACCCGGACGAGGTCATCCAGCCCGGCCAGGAAAAAGTGCTGCGGCTTGACAGCGAGACCATTCACGTGAGAAACATGGGCAGGGCCCATACCTTCAACGACCTCGTGGTGTATTTTGAAAGGCGCAAGCTGCTTGCCACCGGCGACATCATTTTCCTGGACCGGCACCCGGTGCTGTTCGCTTCGAGCGGGGCGAGCGTCGCCTCCTGGATCAACGTGCTTGACAGCCTGCAAAACATGTACGACGCGGCCTCGCTGATGCCGGGGCACGGCCGCATGTCGGATAAAAGCGCCATAGCGTGGATGAAGGAATACTTCACCTCGGCCGGCGATGCGATCGGCAACCCGCAGAAACAAACGGAGCTGAAAGAGAAATACAAGTCGCTGGCATCGCTGCCGGGAATGTCCGGGCTGGAAAAGACGATGAAGTTTATTGAAAATGAAAGGAAGAATAACAATAAATAATTGGCGTTGGCATTCCATTAACACATAAATAATGGCGCCTGCCGGTCGCGGCACCGGTTCTACCCCTTCGGGTACTTCCAAGGGTCGTCCCTCCGGTCTTGCCTTCGGCTCGGGCCGCCACGGCGCAATGCCGCTTCGCGGCGGCGTCCGGGCGGCATCGCTCCAGCGCGACCTCCGCTCGCGCCGGGCGCAGAACATCATCCTCTCATTTTCGTCAATTATTCTGTAATCAGTGATGCGGTTTCGGCGCCCAAGAGTCTCGCTTGGCATGAGAACGATAAAACATCCCCGATTAAATAATTATTTTGTTCTATGCATGTTCCCCAAGGATACGTATGAGTCTCCGGCAAAAATCCAAAAAGAGCAAAAAACAGATCCTTAAAAGGGCCGCGCTGGCCCTGGTCATCGCACTGTGCATTCTGGTGCCGGTGATACGCGCGGTGAAGAGCTTCGGGCATTCTGGGAAAACATATTGGCCGAGGACGAATTATTATAGGCGATAGCACGGGAGAAATATTTTTTAAAATATGAAATAGATGGAATCCAGACCGCCGCTGTATATGAACGCAACAAAACAACAAGATTATAGCGTACTCATGAGGGACTACGATTTTTCATCCATCTCGCCTGATATGCACTCACCATCCAAATCATCAAATGCTTCACCCCCAAAATTCCCCCGACGCCAATCGTTGCTGCCAGCGCTGCGATCACTGCGATTGTAACGAGAAAATTGCACCCGGAATCTCCGCGACCGCCAATTGCCGCGCCCGCTTCCATCAGCAGGCCGAAAAAAGCCCCCGCGAGAAAGAATTCCCCAATGATCAGCGCGGCAAGAATCATTTCTACGCGGCGCGCCCTGCTGATTACCATGAAAATCGCTTCAACCGACGCTACTGCAAAAAGGATTATTTGTATTACCCAGAGGTACATTTTTTATCATCCGCGCGCCAATACCTAAAACAACAACAACAAACCTGTTTCTATTACTTGGCATCGCCCTTTACCGTTGATTGTAAATTACATAATCCTTTATAACGATGATAATAGAAATGCCCGCTTTACGCAGGCATTTCTAAAAAATCCACGAAAAAAAATATTTCAGCAGGTCATTATCATCGGTTCCCCGCAGCACACCACGTCGCACGGCGACGCGCAGTCGCATTCATTGATCACGCTCAGCTGCAGCCCGCATTCCCTGCACGTAAACCGGGAGCCTTTGGTAACCGCTTTTTTTGATTGCTTGTGGACCATTTTTTTTGATTTCTTTGCCATACGAACACATCCCCTTTCTGCTTGAAAATGTTGGTTTGACCGTTATCTTCGATCCGCTGACCTTTTCCCATCTTTATTTGCAAATCCTAAGCCAGCGAAAAGGCAGCAAGGTGATGATAAATTCTCATTTTAAAAAGGCAAGATTATTAATTTCGAATGGGGTTTCCGAATTTGAGAAAAGAATTCGCGGAAATGAAAAAGTCAAAAAGCTCCAATTGCTTTAATATCTTCTCACGGAAAAACACCTGAATTTCCTCTCGCTCACCATGCCCATCGCACTCCCCCATAAAAAGAGCGGCCGTCTCCCGGCTGGAAGATGCGCACGGGGCCGTTCACCGTTGTTGCGTCGGCGATCGGATCAACCGATGCGGGATACCTGGCGTCCAACAGGTTCTTTGCCTCGAAGTAAACGGTGAACCCTTTTTTCTGCTGAAATCCGATCTTCAGGCCCAGCAAAACGTACGGGTCGGCGAACAGCGTGTTGGCCTGGTCCACGGGAAAACGCGAAAGGCTGGAGGCAAGGTTTACGCCCGCGAACAATCCCGCGGGCGTCTGGTACAGCAGTTCCGCTTCGTACCAATGCATCGGAATGCCTCCGATGCGGTTGTACCGGTACACGCTGTCGTTCTGGAAATGGAAATCATTGAGCGTGTAGGCCTGGCTCAGCGTGATTCTGTCCTCATTGCCCCTGCCGGCTCCATGGACAAAAAGCGGATAGAGCAGGTCGACGTCGAGGCCCGCCTCGATCCCCTGATGTACGGTGGCGGCGACATTGACCGTTCCGATATCGTTGCCGTGCGTGTCGTTCATCGCGAGCAGCTCGTTGGTGACCCACGAGCGGTACGCCGCCAGTTCCCATTCAAACCGCCCGCGGCCGCCCCGGGTGCCGAGTTCCAGGGTCCATGCCTGCTGCGGCCGGAGCGGCGCGTACTCGTAACCGCCGCCGCTGTCCTGGTCCATTTCCACCAGCTCGTCGAACGACGGCGGCTGCCAGCTGCGGCTGGCGTTGACAAACGCCTTATTGTCTTCCGCGAATTCGAGGATGAGGCCGGCCTTGGGGTTCGCGCCGAAAAAATCCTGTACCTTGTCCCGATCGCCGGCATCGCCGTCGGCCGCGGGCGAGCGGTCAACAAAACGGCGCTGCGCGTAGACCGCCTGGACGCCGGCAACGGCGGACAAACCGTCGAGAACATGGTGCTGGATTTCCCCGTACAGCGGCGCGTTGAGGGACATGCGCAGGCCCTGCGCGGTCAGGGCGCCGCGCGAGCCGTTGACATTCTCGTAATTGGCTCCGTTTTCATTTTCATAGGTAAGTCCCGAGCCGACGGTCAGCATGTTTTTGCGGCCGAAAATATTGTCCCGGTTCACGTAATTCAGGCTTATGCCGAAGTTGTTGTCGTAGAAGGCATAAATGCCCTGCCGCGAACCGGGGCCGAAATACGACCGGTCCATTTCATTCCGATAGGCCCAGAAAAGGCCGCCGTCGATCCGGTTTTCGCCGCTTTGGTAGGTCACCTTGTCGGCGCAGCGGGCCATCTCCCAGGTCTTGTGAAAATCCTGGGCGATGGCATCAGGATCGGCCTGCCGCGGATCGGCCGCCATCTCATCTTTTGTCAATCCGCCGGCGGCCGCGCGGTCAACCGCCCCCGCGGTCAGGTAGAGCCGCGTTTCCAGTGAATTGCCGATGCGCAAGCCGCAGTTTCCGAAGAGCTGCTCGCCGTTCTCGTTGCTGTGCGCGCGGAACCCGTCGAGCAGGTGCGCTGTCGTTGACAGATAATAATCAACGGGCCCCTTGATTCCGCCCGAGGCGATCAGGGCGTTCATATACGAGGAACTGCCCCCGTCGATTCGCGCGTACAAGGGACCGGCGTCATACCCGGTCAGGGGAACAAGATTGACGGCGCCGCCGAGCGCGTATGAACCGTAGGTGAAGGCGTTTGCGCCCCGGAAAACCTCGGCGTACTTGACGCCGTTCAGATTGAAATCCTCCAGTACCGCCTCACCCTCCGCGTCGTTATAGGGCATGCCGTCCAGAAGAAACTGTATGCCGATCGGCTGGTCCTCGGCCTGGATTCCCGAGCCCCGCATCGAGACCTTCGACACCTCGCCGCCGCTGCTTGCCTGCATGAAAATACCGGGGACATCCTGGAGAAATTCCTGCAGCGTCGCCGAGCGTCCCTGCTGGAAACCGCCGGCGTCCTTCACGGTGAAGCCGCCGGCCACCTCGCCTTTCTTCTTTGACGCCTCGGAGAGCGGAGGGCTGGTCAGGGAATTTGCAAAGCCCTTGACGATGATTTCATAACGCGGAAGACCGCGTGAGGAATGCCCTGCGGAATCTGCGGCGCTGTCGGGACGCGCAGCCGACATTTCCGCGGAATCGCCTGCGGCCGGGCGATCGGGGACATTGCCGGCACTTTCGGCCGCGGGATCCGGCAATGCACCGGCGCAAAAGGCTTTCACCGCCATGGACATGAACAGCAGCAAGAAGAATTTTATGGGAAGCCCTCCTGCGATTTCAGACGGCCGAGTCTTTACATATAGTAATGGCGCGTTTACGGCGTTGACGCCGGTCCGGGCGGCGGATTGATGGGCAGCACCACCGGCTTTCGCGGCGCCTGCGCGAAGTCGAAGTCCCGGATGAGCTCGCCCAGCTGCGGCATGGCCTCCCGGACGGTCGGCCTCGAATCCGCACGGCCGTCCGTCGCCGGATCAAGCCTCGCACCTGTCAAGAAAATGTCCTCGACGAATTTCAGGTAGGCGTCGTGGCTCAGGAGCTGGTGATCGATGAACCCCTTCCGCGCATAGGGGCTTATCACCATCGCCGGCACGCGCAGCCCGTAGCCGTTCTGGTCCACCTTCGGCGGCGCGACATGGTCGTAGAAGCCGCCCCAGTCGTCCCAGGAAAGGAATATCACGGTACTGTCCCACAGCGGACTCTGCATCACCGCGTTGATCAATCCGGTCACGTACGCCTGTCCGGCATGCACCGAGGCCGGAGGATGTTCGCTGATGGCGTCCTCCGGGCATATCCAGCACACCGACGGCAGGGTGCCCGCCTTTGCGGCGGCGAAAAAGCTGTCGATCACCTGGATGTTTTTGAGCTGGTTGTTCTGGTGTACCGAGGTGAAATTGGGAAGCGGGTTCCAGATGCTCGGCACCTTCGCCTTGAGCGTGCCGGGTATGCACGTCTCGTCACCGTTTGGACAGTCGGGCTCGTAGCCTTC
The DNA here is from genome assembly GCA_035516255.1 of Chitinivibrionales bacterium. NCBI lineage: Bacteria > Pseudomonadati > Fibrobacterota > Chitinivibrionia > Chitinivibrionales > Chitinivibrionales bacterium. The sequence goes on from DATJAL010000005.1 coordinate 96,238, forward strand.
CGTGAGGTAATACGCCCAGGCGATCTTGTTCTTGTGCAGCAGGTAGGTGATTTCGGTCCATGCCCACTTTGCGGTATCGCCCATCGAGGTCGTTCCGTTGCCCGGGTTGTCAATGTTGCTCACGCAGCTCATGGGATCGTTCGGGTCGGTGCATTTGGCGGACCATCCCGAGATCATGAAAAGGTGGTCGGGCAGGCTCCACGATTCGTTGGGTTCGAACAGACGGTCCTGCAGTACGAAGCTGTCGGCGTAGGTCCAGTAATTCGGAATTTCGCGGGCGTCGTGCCAGCCCATGACGTCGATGGTGCTGCCGCCGGTGCAGGCCGGATTGTTCGGATTGGTGCAGCCCTTGCTGCTGCGTTCGGCATTGATGATGAATCCGTCCATTTTTCCGTCGTCGATGCAGAGTACCGCGGCGGGGTTGCCGTGGGCGCCGCCGCCGTTGACATCGGCCGTGTCGTGATACGGTTTCTGGCAGGCATTGATGATCGTATCGAGATTGCAAACCGTGGGAACGCCGTTCACCATGGGAATGCCGTCCGCGCCGGGAAAGGTTCCGAAGTAGTGGTCGAAGGAGCGGTTCTCCTGCATGATGACCACCACGTGCTTTATCTTGGCGCGCGCCGCGGAAAGATCATAGGACGTCGGCGTCAGGTAGATGATCAGGCTGTCCTGGGCCAAACTTGTCAAAAGGCAATTTGCGGTATCGTATCCGGTTTTGAAGACGCGCAGGGTGTCAGCCAGCACGGCCGCCTCGGCGGCCTTGGAAAGCGGCTGCACCGCAACCGCGGCAGATATGCCCCGCGCACCCGCCCGCACCGTTTCCCTCATCGACATGAACGAGAACGTTTCGGTGATCGCCTGCGTCCGGATCTCGCACACCAGAAGACCTGCCGGCAAGGGCCCGGGCGAGAGGTTGAAAATCCCCTTGTCCAAAAACCGGTTCATCGAGAAGACCCGCTTGCCCCGGAGATCGTGAATACGGACGATCACCACGCCGGCCTTGTCGTTGCTGAACACGATGCGCCCGCGCTCAAAAGCGCTCTTGACGGCCGCGGCATGCGGCGTTTGCGACCCGTTGCGAACACCGTTGCCCGGGCGAGGTATCTGAAAACTTCCATCGGCCTTTGAGGTATCGGTCATTCCGGAGTTTTTGACAAGAGACAATGCCGCGGCCTTGACAGGCGCGTCGGAATAGCGGTCGCGTACGTATCCGCTCAGGTTGACGGCGGTTTGCGCGGCGGCAATGCTGAAAGCCATCGCAATTACGACACAAATACGGTACATCATGCGCCCTCCCTCAGGCCTATTAAATATATCCCATTCCTTGGAAGATAAAACGCCTTTTCTCATCGCCCTCCATGCAAGGCAATATAAGGTTTTTTTTCACCTTATGCTGCACCTTGTTCCTCCTCCTTTGCCCAACAAATGGGAACGGCCATTGTAATTCCAACGGTCAGGAAATAAAAAAGCCCACGCACCGGCTGGCTGGTGGGCTTAAACGCCTTGTCACCCAAGTTTTATAAATATACGGTGGTCAATTGCCCCCGACAACAACGCGCTTCATGATTCCGTCCGGGGTCACAATGTAATAAACACCCGAGTAAAATTTTTTCGTAGCCAAGGCATTTGAACCGACACGGCGGCCCCTGATATCATAATAATACCGTATGCCTTCCAGCGGCACGCTGCGGTACTGCAAGCGGTTGCCGTGCAGCGGCGAAATGGTGCCGACGCTCGGGTTTATCCAAACCGCGGGATGGCTGAGCCTTTTCCCTCCGGTCAGGTGGAGAACCATGGTCCAGGTGTTGGTGGGGTAATGGACGAGCCATATGGTGCCCGAGTCCGGAAAACGGCTGCCGGCACATGAATCCGGGGGATTGCAATTGCCATAGGCAAGGCAATCACCATCGCCGACGAGGTAACTGGTGTCGTTGGAGTAGCACCAGTCCTTGAAATCCGACCAGAAATTACTTGAAAGAGAGCCCTGGCCATGAGTGGAGTCTTTGGGATTAAGGAACAAATATTTCTTTGGCGCCCAGTTTACGCTGACAGCCATGGTCTTTTCAAGAACAGCTTGGTACCCGACCGCGGGCGCGGTCTTTTCCTGAAATGGGAGAAGAATAAAAGATTTATGCCTCAACAGACAGAATTCATCCGCCATGCACCCGCACCATTGGTCATATCCGGCGTTGTTGCAGGTGATGTAGCCGTCATGGGTAATGGAGCACATGCAACCGAATGCCGGAAAATCATTGTTGGCGGGTACGTAGAAATCGGCGTCGGTGGCGGCGCCGGTGGCGGGCAGGGTGACCATCTTGGGGGCATAGTGCGCGTCATCGATCCTGGTGAAAAAATGGTTGCGGGCGCAGCCCATTGAAAACTCGCATTGCTCATTGAATTGCGCGATGATATGGTCGGTGCCGAAGGTCGGCGCCGCACTTGCCGAAAAGGTGACGGGAACCGCGTGAACAACTTTGTCGCCGTTTTCCCGGTAAACCACCTCCAGTTTCCCGCTGGGGGCGCTCCACCAAAAGGTGCAGCTGCCGTCGCTGCCGGAGGGATTGGTGGCCGGGACAGACGTCTTGAACTGGCCGTCGATGCGGATGAGTTTGACCCCGCCCGAATTATAAAGCACCCACTGACCGTCCTCGGTGATCTGGGTGCTGGTGGTATGATCACCGGTGGTGTTTGGAATCAAGGTGGGGTTGTCCTGGTCCAGGGAAGACGTGTACAGGCCGCCGTTATTTGCGCCCGCAACAACGGTCCCCTTGACGGGAAGAACTGCCCCGGAATCAAGGTATTGCGTGATGTTTACTTTGCGGACAAATGCCGGACATGTCTGCGCCGAAGCCATGCCGGCGCAAACGAGAATGGCTCCCGCCAACAGAAATGCGTTGATCCTTCCCATGAGGCCTCCTCTTTTTTTGTTAATCGTTTTACTTATTGTAAAGGGGCGCGGCACCCGCGCCCCCGCAATCCGTTCCAGCTTATTTCAATACCACCACTTTCTTGACAAACGTTTTTCCCTGCTCAACCGCGCATCTCACAAAATACACGCCGTTGCCGCCTGCGCCGGACGCGCCGCCGGCGAGCTTCAGGGAATGCCAGCCTTCGGCCTGTTTCAACCGGTCGACATGCTTGACCACTCTTCCGCTTCCGTCAAGCACGTCGAACGTCAGCGTGGCGGCCACATTGAGGCAATACCGGAGCACGCGGCCCGACATGACCATCTGCACCTCCGCCTGCGACGCCAGGACGCGGCTCACCAGCGGCCTCAACACGGAAACCGGCGGGATGGGCGGAATCGGCACCGTGGTGAAGGTGGCCGTGCCCTGCCCGATCCCGGGCGACGTCGCCGTGACGGTCACGGAACCGTCCGTGAAGGTCGACCGCACCGCGATCTTGCACATGCCGCCCTCGGCCGTAAGCTCAGGGTCGAACGGCGCATGGTGATAGGCGCTGCCGCCCGAGGTGTTGTTGTCCGCGCCGCCGCAATAATAGCCGGGACCCGACACGCTGAACGTGACGTTGGGCGTTGACGTGGGACACCAGTTGCCCTGCGCATCGACGATGGTCGCAAGGATGATGGCCGCGTCCGTGCCGTTGGCCTGGATCTGGAACGTGGTGCCGTCGTCGGGCCGCACAATGGGCGGCATCACCGTGAGCTGGACATGGTCGGGCGCGCCCGCGGTCTTCTTCTCGTCAAAGCAGACCACGTTTCCGTTTGCGTCAAGTCCCTCGGCGCGCAGCGTGCCCGCGGCGAAAGCCACGTTCCACGAGCACTGCATGGGCAGCATCGCGGTGCCCACGGTGTCGGGATATGGCGTTTTGACGCCCTGGTCCGCACCGTTGATGAGCAGCCTTACGCTCGGGCAGTTTGAAAACACATTGACCGTGGCGCCGTTCTGCCAGTGACGCGCGAGGTTGACAACCGGTTTCACGGCGTAATTCGTCCAGCACGCCTGGTAGATCTTGTACATCATCTTGGGAATGCGGCTCCAGTCCATCATGGCGGTGCCGAAGGACCTGCCCACGCCGTCCTCGCCCGGGGTCTCGGCCATGTACCACTGGACCAGGCCGAAGCAATGCGCCTTCTTGCTGTTTCTCCAGTTGTTGATGTACTCGCTCGCCTCGTTGATCTCGTTGTCGTAATCAAACCTGAATCCCCGGCTGTTTCCGCTCCACGACTCGGCGCCCCACGACGGAATGTTGGGGTAATTGATCTGATGAAACGGCACCTCGCAGCCGGTTCCCGAACAGGAAATGATGCTCACGATCCCCGCGTTGAACATGGGCACGGCGAGCCAGTATCCGCGGTCAGACATCGCGCGCGTGTTGACAGGGTCCCACACGCTGTCCACGTAGACGCGGAGGTACCGCTCGAGCGTGCTGTCGATCGGGCCGTTGCTCACTTCCCATGCAATAATAGAGGGGTTGTTCCGGTCGCGAACTTCCAAGTCCCTGTGCAGCATCTTCTTGACAGGGACCTTGCTGATCGGGTTGTTGATATATACGGTTTGTAAATTCCCCTCGATGTCGCCGCTCGGCTGCATGAGCATGATGCCGTACGCGTCGCAGGCCTCCACGAACTCGTGGCTGGTGCTCGCGTGGCCGGGCCTCCACAGGTTTCCGCCGCAGTCGGCCATGATCTTCGCGTCACGCCACTGCACCTCTGCGGGGACGGCGGAGCCGAGGGCCGGGTAATCGTACCGTGACGCACCACCCCACAGGTAATGCGGGTGGCCGTTGAAAAGCGGGAAATCCTTGTTCCACGTGATCACGCGGATGCCGAGCGGGCTTCTGAAAATGTCAACCACCGCCCCGCCGATCTGCACGATGTGGTAGACCTTGTACATATACGGCTTGCCGTAGATGCTGTTGTTCGGATACCACAGGTGCGGGCCCGCGACGTCGCCGGTCTGGTCGAACACGAAGCCGCTGTCGGCCGGGATGGTCTGCGTCTTGTCCATGGAAAGCACCACGACGTTGGCGGAATCGACCACCTTGGTGGTGAGTGTCACCGTCTGCGCCGCCCCGCTCTCGTTGGTCACGTGCGTGAGGACCCTCAGCGTGGCCGATGCGTCCGACGCGCTCACGGTGGCCACATACGTCCCCCAGTTATTGACGACGGAATATACGTTTTCCGGAATGTAAACCTTGTTGGTCACGTGCATGTACACGGGCCGAAACAGCCCGCCGTCGCCCATGCCGTATTTGTAGGCCTCGGCGAAACCCGGGTCGTTGTAGAACCCGCCGCCGGTGTTGCTCACCTTGACCGCCAGGACATTGTCGGCGCCGCCGAACAGGACATACGGCGTGATGTCAACGATGAAGCCGACAAACCCGACCACATGCGTAGCGCTGGGATTGCACGTGTCGTTGCCCTTGCAAAACGTGCCGTTGATGTACACGGCCGCGCCCTGGTGCGCTCCCCCGAACTCCACGAATATCTTGTGGCCGGAATACGAATTGTCAAGCGTAAAGTGTTTCCGGTACCACGTGGTCGCGCCCAGGTTGTTGTCCGGGCCGCCCGCGGCCATGTTCAGAAACGAGCAGGAATCGTCCCACGTGTAGGGAATTCCCACGGTGCGCCACCCCGCGTCGTTGAAACCCGGGCTCTGCGGGTTGCCCCCGACGTCGTTTCTCACGAACTTCCACGGCGTTGCGCCCAGGTTGATCTTGAGCCTGATGCCTGGGTCCGGCGTGTAGGTCTCTGCCCAGCATATCGAGGCAGCCAGCATGAGGCCACCTATACCAGCAATAATTATTTTTTTGAACATGGTAACGTCTCCCCCTCTTGAAAATGACGTTAATCGCTTAATTGGTTGTTTTCAATTATGGCTGCACATGCAAAATATAAGGTATAATGGGGGGTTTGTCAACACCAACAAAATTTAAGAATGAGGCTTAATCCGCAATGTTTTCTTTCCCGGTTAAGAAATATTGGAACAGGAATTGTGGATTTCACTTAATAATGGATAAAATGACTGCTTGGATGAACTTAAAAAAGTTGTTTTCACGGCAGCAGCCATATGGAGATAACCGCAGACAGATCTGGAAGATGGCTAAGGGTGTTTGCAAATGCGGAAGGTCATGATTTAGCGCGTTGTTATACCCTCTTTGATTCTGTCTTTCCTGAATCCCAATTTGAATTTATTGTATTGATTATCTGATATTAATTCAATGTTCAGCTTTCCAATCCCATTTGTCATGAGTTACTCGAATTTCCTTAATTTCTTCCTCTGAAAAAGGAATTCCGACGTATCCCCTAATTTGTGTGATAAATCCACCGGAATGGATGGCCTGCTTAAATTCCCTTCCATCCTTCAGAATTACGGTAACAACCTGATAATCCATTCCTGTTTCCGTTTGATCGAGGAGTACTTGTGCCCATTTGTCCGATAATCTTAGCATTTCATTTTGCATTTCTAATTTTGGGTATAACGCCGCGCTAATATGCCGGACTACGACCGCATTTTCTCTCCGCAAACCACCAATCTTATATGAAGAACCAACCGCCCGTGAACAACAGGTGCTTGCAGATGCGGACGGTTGTATTGATATAGTATTCACCTGACACTTGACCAGAAAAGTGTGGTCATAGTTCCTCTGTCGAGTATTTTGGTTTTGCGGAACTAAAATTACTCAAAAGGAGGTGTTCTATGACCACGGAAGGGAAAATAGCTCGTCGCAAGCTAAGTCTCCTCGAACTTGCTTCTGACATGGCCAATGTTTCCAGGGCGTGTCGTATCATGGGCTATTCACGCCAGCAGTTCTATGAGATCCGTCGCAACTATCAGACCTATGGCTCCAAAGGCCTTTTAGACCGGATTCCAGGCCCTCGGGGACCACATCCTAACCGCGTGAGTGAAGAGATCGAAAAGGCTATCCTTGAGCATTGCTTGCATTATCCCACTCAAGGCTGCATTCGTGTCTCGCAGGAACTGCAGCTCAAAGGCACCAACGTCAGTTCCGGTGGAATTCGAGGTGTATGGAGCCGGAACAATCTTCTAACGAAGCATGAGCGGCTGTTGCGTCTGGAAAAGGCCGTCAGCAAGACAAAGTTCCAACTTACTGAACAACAAGTGCGACTCCTGGAACACTTCAGCCCAGAATTTCGTGAACGGCATATTCAGACGTCCGCCCCAGGAGAACTGGTTGCCGTTGATACGTTCATGGTTGGCTCTCTCAAGGGCATTGGACGAATCTATTTGCAAACAGCGATTGATTGCTATTCACGATACAGTTGGGCTCGGTTGTACACGAACAAGCTTCCTGTAACCGCAGTGCACTTGCTCAACACAGATGTTCTGCCTTTCTTTGAGAAGCATAGATGCCCGATACAGACGGTCCTGAGCGACAACGGCCGTGAGTTCTGCGGTCGCCCGGAAAGGCATCCGTATGAACTCTTCCTGCAGCTCGAAGGAATAGAACACAGAAAAACACCTATACGGCGTCCGCAAAGCAATGGTTTTATTGAACGGTTACACAGGACCCTTCTTGACGAACACTTCCGCACCAAGGGACGAGAGAAGTGGTACGAAAGCCTGGAACCGATGCAGAAAGATCTCGATGTCTATCTCATCCACTACAACACCAAACGTCCGCATCAAGGCCGTAACATGAACGGACGGACGCCAATACATGTATTTTCACAAGGTGTCAAAGAGCTCAAGGAAATGAACAAAAACATCAAGAAAAAAGCAGCATAAATCTCAATGCTTGACAGAGGCAACTGTCAGGTGAATACCATCACTGTACAGGACGGTCATGATTTAGCGCGTTGTTAGAAATTGTATCCTAATTTCAGTGCAAATGATGGTTGTAAAGTAAAATTGCCGTTTGGATATATCACGTATTCGTATGGTTTTAAAATATGCTCAATAAAGAAACCACCAAATATAGACAAAGTAATTTTGGAAAACGTAAAACTTGGATTTATTCTTAATCCATAATCCAATTCAAATTGTGTTTCACGTAATGTATCTTCATAAATTTTGTCAAAATAGCCAGTTGTGACAATCAAATCTGATCCTAATTCAAATATTCTCTTTTTAATAAAAATGTATCCAAATGACAAGCTTGGAGCAATATAGAATTTGTAATTATAATAATAATTATTCCAGTTACAAAATAGTACTGAAGCAAGAATGTGAGGCGAAAAAGCAATATAAAAATTATTAATATTTCTTTGGTATTCAATTCCAAATAAATCTGGATATCCCAATTCCAATGATATTCTATTATCTTTCCCAAATAGATTGCTGCTAAGAATTGAAATGAGGAAAATAATAAGGATACTTTTTCTCATTCTATTTTCCTTTTTCTAATTGCTAACGTGCGGTTAACCTGCCGACGCGGGAAACGCGACCAAGGGGAGCGTTTGGGTCCCGCGTTCGGTCATGGGTTGAACCGCTTGTTATAGCCCTTTTCTTGTCAAGGTCCCATTATTTGAGTTAGAAATTCATTCGGAATGTAGTCAACAATGTCCAATTTCAATTCTTCCTTAACAAACCGGGTAATAAATGCCATTGCATTTTCAATATGAAATGAAGCATCGTCAGCACTTGGGTTTGAATATTTGTGTTGAATACTATTTCTTTCTTCATGCAGTAATTCCAGATTTGGCTTTTCAGGAATAACACAATGCAATTCTTTCTCAATAATATCGTAGGCTCCCCAAATTGTGATGGTCTCTTTCGGCCCTTTATAGATTGATTTGCCGCCAATTCGGACTCTTTCTTTCAGTAATAGCTCGATTGATTGATCCACATGCAATAAGGCAAATTTCATATCAGTAGTAGTATCGCTACGCAGAAAGTGCCAAAGACCATGCTCTAAAACTTCAAAAGCCGACCTGAGAATTGGGGATAATGAGGTTTTTAAGGAGCCACGAGGCGGAGATGCGGCCGCAACTCTTTTTGTGCGCATATAAAGCAAGCTCCTAGTTATTTGTCTTTGTTAACGTCTCTTCGACATATTCTAAACCAGTTCTTGTTAAGGTGTAGAGCTTCTTAGGCTTATTTTTACTATTCATTGATTCCATTATTAATCCCCGTTTGATGTCCCTGAAAAGCATTTGGCTAGTATTTGATATTTCCATTTTTGCTTCGTAGTAGCATGAATTAATATCTGCAGGGGAAAATTCACTAACTCCAGAGTATTTTTCAAGATAGTAGCCAAAGGCAAGAACGACATCCGTGTGTTTCTTTGCTCCAGTTTGCCTGATGAATTCGCCAACAGATAATTGTTTGCCTGAAACAGAAATAGGTTTCTGGGGCATTTTAGCCTTACCTGGCTTTGGATCTTCTTCCCTAATTTGAGTTTTCACTCCTAGTTCAAATCGCTTAAGCATCTCAAGTACAAATGCTTTATCCCCTTCGGCTTCAAATTGCTGATCACCTTTCGCGAACTTCACTCGGAATAGAATTGACATAAAAACCTCCTTTAAAGTTTAATTTCTTGATTTTTTGTTGTTCTAGAACCGTTGCCCTCACAAGGCGTGGCGCAGCTAGTCATTATGTTTTATTTTTTCCCAAGCATCCTTCAGTATCTTTTTTGCAACCTTTTCATACATGTGGATGGAATATTCAAGTTCTACTTCATCATGACTGCCCTTATTGGAAATATTACGCTCATTGCCGAACATTGACATCATAACTTTGATCTGTTCCAATATTATTCTATTCTCGGGATTCTTATCAAAGTCTGGGGACAACATCAGTTCAATTTTAAAAGATAATAATGCGCATTTTGAGTATATTGCGTACAATTGATCATCCGAAAGTGATTGCAATCCAGGCATCCTAATTCCTAAAAGATTTAAGTGGTATCTTCCAATATTATCACGAAAATCGCTTAACAAGGTCCGTAATTCATTTATCCATATTTGCCTGTTTGATGAAACAATTTGAGCATTGATTTGCTTATGTGCTATTATCATTTGGGCCTTAATGTTTCTTTTTGATATAATTATTTGAACAATTGAACCTACAAGGACACCCAAGAATGCAATAATCGCAAGAAGTACTTCGATAACTGATGGGGTCTTTGATCGTTCTCTCAATTCCTTATTACGGGGTCGCAAGGAATCACAACAAGTATTGATATTATTTACAATCTGCGATGGACAACAAACTGTATCATGTGTTGCAAAATGAACAGGTTTCAAGGTTTTTCTTAGAATGAGCTTTTTAATGCATGGACATGTATCACCACCTAAACTATCGTTAGCATTACTAAAAACATTTATTGCGATAATGAAACCTAGAACCAACGCTCTTATAATCATTAGCCATTCCTTTTGGAAACGTTGTTACAGTCTCAAAGGGTTCAATTAGTTTTTGCTACTGGATTTGTCTTTTTGATTGAAACGTTTCAAAAGAGATTCCATTTCCATTTCATTCTTTTGTATCTCTTGTATTCTTGTCCGTTGCAATTCTATTTCTTGTTTATATCCTTGTTCTAATCTGGTCTCTTTGAAAGCCAAGTATCCTATGTATGCTTGAATTACTATTGCGCTAGACATTATTACAGTTGCAATTACAAGAATAAGATTTAGCCAATATACTTTGCGATCCAGTTTATGCGTATTGTCGCTATTTTGCTTCAAAGTAGACATTAGATTTGCTATGCTTGTATTCATGGACGTCGTTAAAATATTAATAGCAGTTTCTAATTTAACGGCTACTTTTTCTACCGCATTATTCGTTGTTTCTGACGTATTCGTATTATTCGTAATATTCTTTTCGATTTGATCTTGTATAGATTTTATGAATCTGTCTTGATTATCTTGTGCGATTTCAGCAGCTGACTTAATATATTTCTTCATGGATTTATTCCTTTCTTTTTCTAATATTTGTGTGGCTATAACGCCGCGCTAATATGCCGGACTACGACCGCATTTTCCCGCCGCAAACCACAAATCTTGTATGAAGAACCAGCCGCCCGCGAACCAAGGGTGTTTGCAAATGCGGACGGTCATGATTTAGCGCGTTGTTAGGCATTAAGATGACTTGTGTAAGCATAATACCGCTAGTTGTCAAATAGAGGTAATCGTTCCAAACTCATTGATCTATTGATTGTCTCTTTTATGTGAGGTTTCACAGCATCGATGCAGTTATTAAAATAGAATAGCCCTCTACTTTCATGATAATTGTAGTAGTGAACAAAATAGAAATTCTGCTTTAAAATGTCATCGGTATACCTACAGTCGATGCAATAGTAAAATTCCTTTTTATGTATAGCCAGAATGCGTGGTTTGAATTCTAACTCCATTGTGATACCTGGTTCCAAATGCTCTGACTGCAAGGGGAAAGCGGCACTTGATCGTAAGCCTGAGAAATCTGGTGTTACAAAAAAGGCTCTTAATACGAGGTTGTCAGCTTGTCTCTTACCAACATTTGAGTATAGGGTTAGGATTTGAGGACTTATTGAATCGGAGGAAATAACTTCGGTGCTTGCAATTTTACTTTCTCCTAATGCAATGACCGGTCTACCAGAATATAATTGTGTATGATACGTTTGGACTGCCACACCAAGTTGCTGATCTATTATTTCCATTTGCTTGCTAGAAATACTTTGAAGCATCTTGATTTGGGATACTATCGAGTCATTTAAATCTTTTGAATATTTCAGTTGAAGTTTGAAAAGACTGTCAGCAGCAATGGAGTTTTCTATGAATTGTCGGTTAGATTCTGTTAATGTTTGCCGTGCTACTATGAGTGCGATAATCGCGACAGTCAGCATTGCCAGATTTAGCAGTAAGGAAACAAGAGGGTTTGTAAGCCATTTCATGACGATACCTACATGATATTTCTTTTAAAGAATCGTATTTATTTTTCTTTTATAATGCCTAACGCCGCGCTAATATGCCGGACTACGACCGCATTTACTCTCCGCACGCCACCAATCTTGTATGAAGAAACTGCCGCCCGCGAACCACAGCTGTTTGCAAATGCGGACGGTCATGATTTAGCGCGTTGTTAGGCCTTTTTTATTGTATTTCCTTGGAAAATATTCTTTTCCTGCCTGCCATAAGTATTTGTCAATTTCCTTTAATGTAAATTCATTTAACCCGAAGTAACGTTGGAAATTGACAAGTATATTTCTATACTTTTCATATTCTTTCAAATCTGATTTCTGAAAATTGCAGAAGTTATAAGTTATCTTAAAATGACAAATAATTGTTTCCACATAATAATCAAAAATGGGATATATTTCTGGCTTATGGTGGCTGCAATATTTGGTTGCGAAGGAATAGAAATTGATTTGCTTGTTGTGATTCATTTTAATGCTTGCGATATTATTAACTAATGATAAATCATTTTCGTTTAACCTTTTGTCGATATTCAAGGAAACGATGTGGTCGGCAACTTTAAATGGGGAAAATATATTTGTACTGTAAAAATCGTTCAGAGCGCAGACCTTAATTAACACATCGTCCATATTTGTATTTTCCGGATATGTCTTAGTAAACAATTTTCGCAAGCTGCTTTCTTGTAACACATAATTTTGCAACGAATCCCATTTATCCAAATAGTGTCTAATTATTTCCGTTGATGGCTTTGTAATATTCATAATTTTCATGGCCTAACAGATATTAGTCTTTAAACGGCATAAATAATTAAGTCGGCAGACAACATAACAATAATTATTAACCGGTAAAGGGATCATTTCTAAAGGAGCCCGTTTATGCCCCAACAGGCGACAAATACGCTCTTGACCGACTTCAGCGTTACTTTGCAAAATCTACGTATTCCAGAACCCAAAAGCAAGTTTTATGTCGTATGGGTCAAGCGGTTTGCTGCGTTCTAGATTGGCGTGTTTTTTCTGCAGGCCTGTATGCTGCGGCCATAAAGGCTCCCCGGCTTTAAGGGTTGCCCAAAAACGCCTGAACAGGTTGCGGTCAATCTGCAAGGTGAATGATTTCACAATACATACTTTGCTTTGCTGTCAAGAAAGGGCAAACGACACAATAGACGGTGCGTAGCACCATTACCTTACCCTTATGGAACGAAAGTGACAAAGGGCAAACGATATAACATAAGAGGTGCGAAGCACCACCACCTTACCCTTGCGAAACAATAGTAAAAAACATTCAGGGCTATACTTTAATTATCCATCCCAGCAACCGGAAAAGTCAAGGAAATCCATTTCGCGGTACCATTTAAACAGATTAGCGTCCTGTCCGCAAGCGCACAGGACTCGTCAGGCGGCCTAAAACTGCCTCTGGATTGCCGAATCATCTTTCATTTCATGCACCTGACCCGCTATTTTGGCCGCCTTACCCGCCTTTTCGGTCACCTGACCGCACTTTTCAGGCACCTGAGGCATCTTTTTTATCGCCTGACCGCATTTTCCGAGCGCCTGACACTGCTTTCCGCCCGCCCGACCACATTTTCCGACCACCTGAGGCACCTTTTTGATCGCCTGACTCACTAATTCGGGCACCTTAGGACTTAATCCGGTTACCTTAGCCACCTGTTCAGGCTCCATTATTTGATCGCAATCTGCTTTTTTCCTTCGCCATCAGTCACGGCCTGAGGGCCCAATGGTTGGCCGCTCGTGATCCAGGGAGGGTATCATCATTAGGTTTCTTTTTCTCTTTTTTCAGACGCCATCAGTGGCGCAGCCGCGGCCGGAGGATTGGGGGCGAGGACGAGTCCGCATTTCGCGGAGGGAAATGCTTTACAATATAGTTTCCATTGTTCCGCAGCCCCCCGAAGGCCGCGGCGATAAGCGCCACTGCTGGGCGGCGCGGGGTTCCAAGGGGCGTTTGCTGCAGAACGCCCCTTGGTCGGGGTCCGGGGGCCGACGCCCCCTGGTCCAAATAAAAAAGCCCGCTTCCCTGTCCGGGAAGTGGGCTTTACTTATGGCGGGCTGGACGAGGCTCGAACTCGCGACCTCCGGCTTGACAGAGGAGAATTTCAAACCCCTAAATCCTTGCAATCTTGCGGAATGGCAACGTCACCTCCTTGAGAGTACTTGTCGTTCGTACAAGTCGTGGCAAATTTCAGCGCTTTTGCGGCATACAAACCGTCGCGCCCGAAATAAACCTTGCTCATGTCCGTTGAATGACCAGACACCTGCATTACGATATGCGGGGCGTTCCCTGCCAAAAGTAAATCAGTGTATGCCTGCCTTCGCGTATCATGGAACCGGAAATTATCGATCCCCGCAAGCCTTATGCACCGCCTCATTGACTTGTGAAAGTCGCCCAATGAATGATAGTTCCCCCGCCAATCCTGCCGGTAAAACAGATACTCGCTTTCTACAGGCACGTTTCGCATGTATTCCTTAAGACAATCGGGAACCGGCTTAACACACGTCTTTCCGTTCTTTGTCCTGTCTCCGGGAATTATAATGCAGTTATTGACCATATCGTAATCAGTCCGTTTCAAACTGGTCAATTCTCCCCGGCGGGAAGGAACAAGAAAACTGAAAAGCAACATCGGGTACAGGCGGGGCGCTTCCTCTTTCACAACTGCAAGCAGCCGGTCTTTTTCTTCCTGAGTAAGGACACGGCTTCGAGGAACCGTTTTAAGCATGCCGAAATATTGGAGCGGGTTTTTTTCAACCTGGCCGTTTCTGAGGCAGAAATTAATCGCAGACCTCGCCCATTTCAGCATGTGATTTATGGTCTGGTTCGAATAAACCTGGCCTGTTCGTTTGCTCTTGGTTTTTCTGAGCAAGAGCAGATACTTGTCAAACCGGTCTCGAAGATCGTCCAACTCCACCCCGCCCAAATCCCTTTTAAGCCGATTGAAATAGCAGATGGAATTGTGCGGTACTTCATGCCGCGCAAGGTAATAGTCAATTATGTGCTCAAGGGTAGTGACTTTAAGATTCAAAGAGCGATTGCTGTTTTTCGCCTTCTCATGCAGCTCGTTCTTCAGCATCCAGTACCGCAGCTCGGCATCTTTCCGACTGCCATTAAACCTTAGTCTCTTGCGGTACTGTATGCCGTCCTTTGTAACCCTAGCGTCAAGGAGCCACAATTCGGCGTCTAATTGCTCGATATTCATAGATAGACCTTTCTATGAATACCGTTGCACACTACCCTTAATATACTAAAAATTTCCGCAATCATGACCTATTCCGCCTTTTCTAAAGGTGAGACCAATTGCCCGGAAAGCAACCGTTTATTTATCTCAATAACCGGATACCGCCAGTGATACCCTATTTTCACGCAAGGTATCCGCCTTTGCGCCGTCCATTTCTCAATGGACTTCAAAGACACATTGAGTTTTCTCGCAAGCTGCCGGGCATTCAAGTATTCAGATTCGGGAAGGATGCTTTGTTCTTTCATGGCCGTCTGCTCCTTTTGGATTAAAAAAAATGTCCGTAAAACGAATGCAAATTTATAATAGGAATATTTAGCGGACAAAATTCAGGAGTAAAACTTTTTATTGAATTTGAAGGATTGCTAGGGAACTTGTAAGAATTCAGAGAATGAAAAGGCTAAAAATGGAGGAAATAAATATTTTCCATTTTTATCACTTAATCGCAATTATGGCGGGGATTTTGACGGACAGAATTATTTGGAAAGCAAACGCAGGTGATCTATTAACACTAATGCATCGGAAATAGGAAGGTTCAACACCCTGTATAAGGTTTTCTCAGAAATTCCTTCGGGAACCCATTCGACCCTTGATTCATACCCTTCAGGGCATTTTTCAAACTCTTCGGGTTTTCTCGCCGAAGAATCAGAGATTTTGGGAATGTCGCTTCTTTTCGGCCCGCGCGGGTTCTTTGATAGAAGAAGCTCTAAATCTGGTTGAAGAATTTTTTTATGGATAAAAAGCCTGATTGTTGAGACACTGCCTTTTTCCAAATACCCTACTCTTTCGGCTGTAAGTTCGGCGGCATGGGCAAGCGGGACCTGAGGCGCTTCTGGAAAAAACTTCAGTAATGAATCAATAGATTTGTATTGCCGGTAATTCTGTGCGGTGGAAACGTAATGTATGGTTATCGACGGACAACCGATTCCCCCATCTGGGTTCATTGACCCATCTGCAAAATTGCCGGCATCCCTTATTAATCTGAAGCACACATTCACATGCTGATCTAAAATAGATACTGCTTGGTTCAGTTCTTCAGCCGTGAATATTCGTGGTATTTTTCGCTTCTTTAGCAGATCACTTTTTATATACTTGAGAATAAGATCGATTTGCTTGATGAAATCGTGTTCAGGATCAAAACAATAAATGCCGTAAATATTCAGTAACCCGTTGCTGAATAATCTCACGTCCATGTTGCGGTAAGGCAAATTTTTTAAAGATAATTTTTCATGACAATTAAGAAGAATCTTTGCCTCATCAGGCATTTCATTTCTTTTATAGAATTCCAGAATTTCAGAAATCCAGAATTTCTGATCTTCAGTTAAAGGAGCGGTTTGAAGCTTCATATTAGTTCCTTTAATGCTTCAAAAGGGCTGTTGTTCAGGCACCGTATTAGGCATAATACAAATAAACCGCGTTATTTGCATAAAATCTCGCTTTATTCGGGCTTATTTAATAGCCTTTTTCAATGCTTTTTCTGTGCTTTCATCTTGCTTTTTCGTTGTTTTTTAAGTTTTAATATGTTTGCGGTATGGGCACCGTTATCAAGAGCACAGCCTGACAAGACCGCGCTCTGGTGAAATTCCCCTTTGCATATAATTCTATTTTGTGAACATGAACGGCTGGGTGAGGACGCTGTGGTCAGGAAGGTCGGCGCGGAGAAGGTATAGGCCTACACCCAAATTACAGTGTATAGGGTTCAAGAAAGCCGCCCTGTTCCCAGAAACGGGAAATCGTGCCACTTCCTGGCCAGAGAGGGAAAAGAGTGAGATGGAAGAAGGAACGTTAAGGAATCCTTGAAACGAGATGCTGAAGCCGCCTTTTGATGTGGTTATTTTTATAGTGTTCGGTAGCAAATGGGTGGCTGAAGGCTGCTGGATCGTACCCGTCGTAATGCAGTCGAGCATAGCATATCCTGACAGGAAGTTCGACCTGCCCTCGGCGTATACCGCTACAAAATTGATGTACTGACCGCTATTGAAGTTCTGACCATTCACTAGGTGGTAAGGCAAAGTAGAATCCGTACCAGTTGCATCGAAGAATGAAATGGAATCCCATTGTGCTAGGTTTACAGGTGCATTGGTATCAATAACAGCCCCGCTTTTTGAGCGATAAAAGATATACCCAAGCAAATGGTTATTGTTCGGTAGCGGCGGGTTCCATGATACTGTGTCTATTTGCATGCCGCCGAAGTTACCTAATTGATTAAAATACCAAAAATTGTTCGGTTTGTAGAGGATTGAGCGGTTATAATCGGACTGAATCAGCATGCGGTCGTTTGGAGTGGAGTTGGTGCCATATTTGTAAACGTACCTCTTTCCAGAAAGGTACTGCAGCAATTGAACTTTTGAATAGGTGCTGTCCTTGTTGCTTTTTATTACAAAGCACTTAAAAATATCATTATAACCCGTCAGCACGAATGGTCCTTTCGGGGACATTGTTATGTCGTCAAAAGAATAGTTAAAATACCCACCACAGCCACACCAAGTAATAAAATCAACACAGACCCCAAAATCATAGTGCAGTAGCTGGCCGTAGATGGATTGGTATGGGCTGACCCCAACGATTCTGAATGTTGAATCTAGCCCATTCCCCATTGCATCCGTAGTGTCTATCCCCTCCACATAATTAGAAAATACCTGCTTTGTAAAAAACACCGTCACCAGCACTACGGCCAGAAAGACAAGACACGGCGTATTTTTTCTCATGATGTCCTCCGTAGAAAAGAAGCCCCCCTTCTTTTACACAATATACGCATAATATAATCCACATGCTCTAACGTTCATTAAAATTTGCAATATTTCGTTTCTTTCGTATATAAAACGCCGTACTTCGCAGCAAATTATAGGATGCGCGTACAGATAAAATCCGGCTTATTTCGGGCTAATTTCGCTGCTTTTTCAATACTTTTTTAGGTACTTACTTCATGCTTTTTCGTTGTTTATTGAGGTAATAACGCCATAGCTGATATACTGGACTGACGACCGCATATTCTCTTTGCAAACCACCAATTTTGCCTGAAGAACCGAGCGCCTTCAAACCAAAGTTATTTGCAGATGCGGACAGCCATGATTTAGCGACTGGTTATGCCATGTCTCAGTTGATTGATATTTGCTCATATTGTATTGGTAAATTGTATTTATTATTCAAATGTTTTAGATAGACTTCAGTTTTTGAATCTATTTCTTCTTCTCCTACTACAACCAACGAATCAGCATTTTGCTTGTTGGGCCAATAGGCGTATTCCATTAATTGTCCAATCGCATCTCGGATGCATGCCTTTGCTGACCCGTTCATCTTTATCTCATAAAAAACGTATTTATTTCCGTCTTTTAAAACGATGTCGATTTTCTTGCCTCCAATTTGATGCTCCGCTGAAACATTTTCATATCCGAATTTCTTACACAATATTTCCATAAGTTTTTCTTGAACTAAAGTATGTCTTACACTTAAATTTATGGATTTTGATTCAAGAGTATATTCTCTATTTTTTGGCAATTTCCTCTTTTTCACTTCAAAACTAAATTCCCCATCTTCATTTTGTTCGAATTCAATAATTTCGCTATTATCTACTTTTTCCACAAAAACGTAAGGTTTTAATAGCTCATCGTAGGTTTGTAGAATTTGCCTCAAATCAATTTTCTTTTCGTCTACTAATTTTCCAATAAATATGAAAGTATGTAATTTCAATAAGTCTTCTGTAATCTCTTTCACTGGTCCGATATTACTTCTTTCATTTCCATAATGACTCCACATTTGATATTCCGCAAAGAAATCTGGAAATTGCCGAATAAATTGATTCAATCTCTTTGCCTTTGGAAACAACAGTGAAATGTCTGGTACGGTTTGGCTGTCTTGTAAAGACAGTGCAATACCATATCTGAATCCATCTTCTTCAAGTCCAATATTGAATTGTAATTCTTTTCTGCCGCCAAAATGAAATGCCCACCCATCATTTTTATCAATAGTTTCGTCCGTAAAAATATCCGAACCAGGTCTTCTTTTAAATTTTTTAATGTCCTTACGAATGCGTTGTAAGTTTCCTATCTTGTATTCATGAGACAGATCATTTATTTGGTAGGCAATTTTTCTGATCATTTCTTATTCCTTTATTTTGGCATAACAAGTAATAGATAGTAAACGGTATACTGAATATTTATTTAAACGGCCTATTATATTAGGCCGTCTTGTAACAGCCTTGACAATGCCGACTTCCCTTCCTCAATACTATGCCTTCCACACTTCAGAAATTAGATATTCCCTGCATGTAAAAAAAGGATAGGAAAAAGAAACCCGAAAGAACCCTAAAAGAACCCTGAAAGTATGCTGAAATATTCAATAAATAACGAAAAAAAAGAGCCAGCTCTGCTAGGGGAAATGCTTAAAAAATACCTAAAAACATATTGTTTTACCTGTTATTATATTCAATTTTTCAAAATAATTTCCAAACTGTCTTTATGATTTCCCCTTTTTCAGTTGGTGACAAAGTAAAGGGTTTTATAAAAGGAGCCTAAGAGTAAAGGCGGAGTGGTTATTTGCTTTTGGGATTGCGGAATAATAATTTGCAGGTAGTATATAATTACAGATTAAAATTGCCTTTTCCATATCCAGAGCACGCGATGAAGCCGAAAAGGTGAGCATGACAATATGTAATTATAATAGTGAAATAAACCATTGGCAATCGGTCCGCCGCAGTAAAAGCACTTTCGAAAGGTGAAAACCATCTTAAAAATGAAGACGAAAGCTGGCCTTACATTTATATATAATAACGGAAAATCCTGATTAAAAATTATGATTAAAGAATTTATTGCCCATACCCGCGAAGATGGTCAAACCCAACCGCTTGAAGAGCATTTATTGAATGTGGCAAAAATGGCTGCTGATTTTATTAACATCGAAGACTGGAAGTCGTGGGCATATTTAGCAGGACTCTGGCACGATTTAGGAAAATACTCGGAAGGGTTTCAATCGTATATCCGTGCAACCGGGAAAACCGATGATGACGAAGAAAAAGTCGCAACGCGCGTACAACATGCAATTCATGGCGCTTTTCAGGCCATTCAATCCAATGTCAAACTGGGTAAAATCTTGGCATATATCATAGCCGGGCATCATGCAGGCCTGGCAGATTGGGGCACAGAATATACTGGGAGAAAAGCACTTCAAAATCGCATTGCTGATAATAATGAAAAGAAAGTATTTAATAAACTACTTTCAAACATTCCGGATTCAATACGCAATGCAAGGTTTCCTCAAGAGTTACCGAAAAATGGCTCACGTCTCAACAAAAAAAATATTTCCTTCTGGATACGCGTTCTCTATTCTTGTGTAGTAGATGCTGATTTCCTTGATACAGAAAGATTTATATGTTCCGAAAAAGGATTGCAGCGGTATCAATATCCATTCTTACAGGAATTGAAAAAACGATTTGATTCTTTCATGGAAAGGAAGACAAAAGAGGCGGTACCTTCTAAGGTGAATGAAGCGAGAAAGATTGTGCTTGAGCAGTGTAAAAATATTTCTTCGCAAGAACCCGGTTTCTTTTCTCTCTCTGTTCCTACAGGCGGCGGAAAGACACTATCAAGCATGGCCTTTGCGCTCAATCATGCACTTTCCTATAACAAAAAACGGATCATTTATGTTATTCCATATACAAGTATAATTGAACAAACCGCTGATGTATTTCGCAAGGTATTTGGGGAATCTGCCTTAGTCGAACATCATAGTAATATAGCCGCAGAAAAAGATACGGTCTTAAATCGTCTTGCTTCAGAAAATTGGGATGCGCCGCTTATTGTCACCACAAGCGTTCAATTTTTTGAATCATTATATGCAGCACGTTCCAGTACCTGTCGCAAACTGCATAATATTTTAAATTCGGTAGTTATTTTGGATGAAGTACAATTATTACCGCCAGAGTTTTTACAACCAATACTTTTAGCCATGAATACGCTTAAGGAAATCTTTGGGGTTACATTTGTTTTGTCTACCGCCACTCAACCGGCATTGAATGAAAATGGAATTCTAAAAAGAAATGCCATTGACTATGGTTTAAAGGATGTTCGGCCGATAACGGAAAAATCGGAAAGCCTCTATAAGGACTTGTTACGAGTAGAAATCAAATTTCCGCATGAAATAAATGCATCGCAAACATGGGATGAAATTGCACTAGAACTTTGCAGACACGAAAGTGTATTGTGCATTGTTAATAGACGAAAGGATTGCCGTGAATTATTTGACAGAATGCCGAAAGGCACACTGCATCTTTCCGCTCTCATGCATGGTGCACATCGGTCAGGGGTAATTGAAAATATTAAAACAAAACTAAATAATGGTGAAAACATAAGAGTGGTATCTACTCAATTGGTTGAAGCTGGGGTTGATATAGATTTCCCAATTGTGTATCGCGCCTTTGCAGGATTTGATTCCATCGCACAAGCGGCCGGGCGTTGTAACAGGGAAGGAAGGTTGGTCAAGGGAAAGGTTTATGTGTTTAATCCTCCGCAAAGTTCTCCGTCGGGATTATTGCTGAAAGCTGAACAATGCACTAAAGAACTATTAGCCATAGATAATGTGAATTTTAGTACGCCGGAAATTTTCGAAAAGTTTTTTTCCCTCTTCTATTCATCAATAAATGATCTCGATGAGAAAGGTATTATTGATCTCGTTACAAAAGAAGCTGGTAAAGGAAATTTCTGGTTTCGTACCGCTGCCAACAGGTTTACGCTTATTCCGGAAGGATCGACTTTTTCTGTCCTTATCCTTTGCTCTGAAACGGAAGAAATACTTAGAAACCTGAGTTTTGCCGGGCCTAACAGGGAAAACATGCGAAAACTTCAACGCTACACTGTGAACCTATATAAGAATGTTTTCGATGAAATGTATGCTAAAGGCTTCATCAAAGAAGTATACGAGGGCATCTGGGCAACCACAACGTTGGACGTTTACAAAGAAGATGTTGGCCTCGATATTTATCAAAAATATTTTTCTTCGGAAAAAATGATAATTTCAGAATAAGGAGGTAAAACCTATGAAAGGCTTTTGCTTGGAGGTATGGGGAGAATACGCCTGTTTCACGCGGCCAGAGATGAAAGTGGAGCGCGTGAGCTATGACGTGATAACTCCCTCTGCCGCCCGGTCTATTTTTGAGGCAATACTATGGAAACCGGCCATTATTTGGCAGGTGACAAAAATCGAGGTGCTAAAACCTATAAAATGGATTTCAGTACGGCGCAATGAAGTTGGGAAAGTCGCTTCGCCCCGTAATATCGCAGGCATATTCATTGAGGATGAGCGCCAGCAACGCGCCGGGCTTTTCCTTAAAGATGTGGCCTATCGAATCCATGCTCGTTTTAATATGACGGAGAAGGCCGGCACCGAAGACACTGAAGAAAAATTTACCGCAATGTTCGCACGCAGGGCGGAAAACGGTCAATGTTTTCACAGGCCATACTTTGGTTGCCGCGAATTCCCCGTAAATTTTCGGCTTATACGTGAAGGTGCGCCACTTGCTACGCCTATTGCCGAGGATCGTGACCTTGGTTTTATGCTTTATGACATATATCATGATACGAGTAAAGACAATTCACATGTTCATACCTGTACGGAAATTTGCTATCCTAGAATTTATCGCGCACAGATGAAATCAGGAGTGATTGAAGTACCACTATCTAATAGCTTGGAGGTGCGCGGATGATACTACTAGCCTTAAAGGAATATTACGACCGGAAAGCCGCTGATCCTTCTGCTCAAATTGCACCGGAAGGATTTGAATGGAAAGAAATCCCTTTTGTACTAGTATTAGACAAAACAGGAAATCTTGTTCAAATCGAGGATACGCGAGAGGGGGAAGGAAGAAAGAAGCGCGCGAGGACATTTCTTGTTCCACAGGCAGTAAAGCGATCAAGTGGTACTGCTGCCAATCTCTATTGGGACAATCCCGCTTACGTATTGGGAATAAAAACTAAAAGTGAAGGCAAGAGAGATGCTGCACCTGAACAACATTTTGCATTTCGCAAACGGTTTGAAGATGCAACAGCTGGAATTAGTGATGAAGGTATAGAGGCGATCAAAGCTTTTTACTTAAAAACAGATTATGTAGATAATGTTATGAAACAGCAAGCATTTGAAGAAATAAAGGAAGTGGGGCCATTTATTTCATTTCGGCTTGCGGGACAAACTCGTTTGATTTGTGAGAGGGAAGCTGTACGAAATTCGTTAATCAAAAACGCCGAACCTCCCGCTTCAGAAAAAGGATTATGTCTTCTTACTGGTGAAAAAGCAGAAATACTTGAACTCCATGCTTCAATAAAAGGTGTATACGGTGCAAATACTACTGGCGGAAATATCGTATCTTTTAATCTTGATGCGTTTAATTCGTTCGCAAAAACTAAAGGAAATAATTCGCCTGTAAGCAAAAG
Organism: Chitinivibrionales bacterium; assembly: GCA_035516255.1. Classification (NCBI taxonomy): domain Bacteria; kingdom Pseudomonadati; phylum Fibrobacterota; class Chitinivibrionia; order Chitinivibrionales; species Chitinivibrionales bacterium. The sequence goes on from DATJAL010000005.1 coordinate 119,723, forward strand.
CGCGGCTTTTGCTTACACTACGGCATTGAATCATCTGCTCAACAAGCAATCCAAACAACACATGCTAGTTGGAGAGGCAACCACAGTTTTTTGGGCTGCAAAGGCTGAACGCTTGGAAGAGCAGATGGCGGACATTTTCGGTGAACCTGAAAAAGACGATCCGGAGAGAAACACCCGAACTGTTCGTGAATTGTATAAATCTATAGAGAATGGTGCATATGTAAATCAAGAAGGTGATACCCTATTTTATGTACTAGGTCTTTCACCAAATGCAGCGCGTATTGCTGTGCGTTTCTGGAATGTATGTACAGTACGCGAACTAGCCTCTAATATCCGCCAGCATTTCGATGATCTGATGATTGCAGAACGTGGGCCAAAAGATCAAGAGTACCCTTCTTTATTTCGCCTGCTTGTGCATATTGCATCACAGGAAAAAGCCGACAACATACCCCCTAACATCGCAGGTGAATTCATGCGAAGCATTCTTGCCGGTATTCCTTACCCTCGTACCCTTTTGCAAGCTTCCGTCCTGCGAAATAAAGTTGAACAGGGGCCGAGTTATTACAGGGTTTGTCTTATCAAAGCGTGCATTAACCGTGAAATACGATATAAAAACTCAAACCAGAAGGAGGAACTGCGTATGTCATTAGACGAGCAAAACCTGAATATAGGCTACCGTCTTGGACGGTTGTTTGCAGTACTACAAAAAACGCAGGAAGAGGCTAGTCCTGGCATTAATACCACAATACGGGATCGGTATTATGCTTCTGCATCAGGAACGCCGACGGTGGTTTTTCCCATTCTTATACGTCTTAAAAATCACCACATTGCGAAACTCGAAAATAAAGGTAGAGTTGTAAATCTTGAAAAACTTATTGGAGAAATTCATGAAGGAATTTCAGAATATCCTCCTCATCTTGCTCTGGCAGACCAAGGTAGATTTGCTGTGGGATATTATCACCAATACCAGAACTTTTTCAAAAAAGGAGAAGAAAAATGAATACCGTAATGAATCGTTATGAGTTTGTTTTGCTGTTCGATGTTAAAGATGGTAATCCCAATGGGGACCCTGATGCGGGAAATATGCCCCGCCTTGATCCTGAAACGGGATTTGGCCTTGTAACTGATGTGTGTTTAAAAAGAAAGGTACGAAATTACGTTCAAATGAAAAATGACCTAAAAAAGCCTTTTAATATATTCATCAAAGAAAAAGCGATACTTAATAATCTTATTGACGAAGCCCACGAACAGGAAAATGTTAAATCTAAAGAAAAGGGAGAAAAGACTGAAGAGGCAAGAAAATGGATGTGTGAAAATTACTTTGACATACGGACTTTTGGCGCAGTAATGAGCACTGGAAAAAATGCAGGCCAAGTTCGCGGCCCGGTGCAATTTACTTTTGGTCGTTCTATTGAACCTGTTGTGACACTCGAACATTCGATTACACGTATGGCTGTTGCTACTCAGGCAGAGGCAGATAAACAGAGCGGTGACAATCGAACTATGGGGCGCAAGCATACCATACCTTATGGTCTCTATCGTTCGCACGGTTTTATTTCTGCGCCGCTTGCAACACAAACCGGTTTCAGCGAAGAAGATCTTGCACTTTTGTGGGAAGCGTTGATTAATATGTTTGAGCATGACCGTTCTGCCGCGCGTGGTGAAATGTCCACCCGTAAACTTATTGTTTTCAAACATTCAAATGAACTCGGCACGACCCCGGCGCACAAGCTTTTCGATCTTGTGACTGTTAATCGGGCAAATGATCCATTAAAACCAGCCCGGGCATTTTCTGATTATACGGTGCAGTTCAATAAATCTGGCTTGCCTTCGGGTGTAGAGGTAATAGAAAAGCTATAATCTGTTTTCTTAGTTTTATAAAGATTGAGCAAGGAAGGGACGAATGTTTTCGGAGTCTGATCTTCTTATGCTTTCTGCTATTCAGCACCTTGCATTCTGCGAACGCCAGTGCTGTCTTATTCATATTGAGCAGGCATGGGCGGAAAACAGACTGACCACAGAAGGTCGTATCCTTCATGAACGTGTGCATGGACAGGAGACCGAATCTCGCGGCGATGTGTGCATCGTTCGGGGGCTCAAGTTGCGTTCACTTGAATTAGGCTTGTCCGGTGTCGCGGATGTTGTGGAATTCCATAGATCGGGAAATGGAGTTGCACTCCCAGGAAAAAAAGGGGTATGGCGGTGTTTCCCCGTGGAGTACAAGCGTGGTAAACCTAAAAGCGACCGATGCGATGAGATGCAGATATGCGCTCAGGCAATGTGTCTTGAAGAAATGCTGAATACAAAAATCGAAAATGGGGCATTGTTTTATGGTGCGCAGCATAAGAGGCATGAAGTACGTTTCGACGAAACGCTGAGAAGTGAGACATTGGCAATGTCCCAACGCCTTCACGAACTGATTTCAAAGGGAGTAACGCCGCCTGCGGTTTACGAGAAGAAATGCGACCGTTGTTCGCTTGTCGATATTTGCGTGCCAAAGGCAGGGAAGGAGAAAAGTGTGGAAAAGTATTTGGAAGAGATGATTTTATGAAACACCTTCTCAACACTCTTTTCGTAACCACACCTGGCGCTTACCTGTCCAAAGAAGGCGAGACTGTTGTAGTGCGCGTCGAGCATGAAACAAAATTACAGGTGCCCACGGTCGCCCTTGAAGGGATCGTATGCCTTGGCGGTGTGGGCTTTTCTCCGCCGCTCATGGAACTCTGTGCCGATAACGGCGTGACGATTTCTTTTCTTACAGAACAGGGTCGGTTTCTTGCAAGGGTGAACGGGCCGGTTTCCGGAAATATTCTATTGCGGAAAGAACAATATAGGCGCGCGGATAATTCGGAAAAAACAACGGCATTAGCCCAAGCCTTTGTTATTGGGAAACTCGCCAATTGCCGGGCAGTATTACTGCGAGCAGTTCGTGACGGCGCTGACGCTGAGGCGTGCAACGCATTGACTCAATGCGCCAATTATCTGAAGAATATCATCGGAGAATTGCGTCGTGAAACCGATCTTGAGTCTGTTCGGGGTAAAGAAGGCCAGGCTGGGCATGCCTATTTTTCGGCTTTCGATCAGCTTATTGTCGCTCAAAAGGACGGCTTCATTTTCAAGGAGCGCAGCCGTAGGCCACCACTTGACAATGTTAATGCTTTACTGTCATTTGTTTACACTTTGCTTGCACATGACTGCGTTGGGGCGTGTGAAGCAGTAGGGTTTGATCCGCAGGCGGGTTATCTACATGCCGACAAGCCCGGCAGGCCAAGCCTTGCACTTGATATAATGGAAGAATTCAGACCGTTTTTCGCGGATCGACTCGTGCTTACACTCATTAATCGCCAACAGGTAAAAGCTGATGGGTTCAAGAAAACCGAATCAGGTGCAGTAACTATGTCGCCTGAAACAAAAAAAGAAGTCCTTAAAGCATATCAAGAACGGAAACGGGAAGAATTGGTACATCCCTTTCTTGACGAGAAAGTTTCTCTTGGTCTATTACCGTATATTCAGGCACGTCTTTTAGCACGTCATTTACGAGGAGACCTTGACGGGTATCCTCCTTTTGTATGGAAGTAAAAAAGGCGGTGAAAAATGATGGTTTTAGTAACCTATGATGTCAATACGGAAACTTCGGAAGGACGAAAACGTCTTCGTGACGTTGCGAAAAAATGTGAAGACTTTGGGCAAAGGGTACAAAATTCCGTATTTGAATGTTTAATCGATTCCGCTAAGTGGGCAGTTTTTAAACAGGCATTAGTTGACATAGTAGATTTAAAAACTGACAGCTTACGGTTCTATTTTCTCGGCGCTAATTGGAAACGCAGGGTCGAGCATGTTGGAGCAAAGCAAACCTACGATCCGGAAGGATTTTTGATAGTGTAAATATCGAGCGCGAACCTAGGTCAATCAGGAGCATACTATTAGGTTCGCGAATTATAAATAATGAACAAAAACAATCAGTTGTAGATACTGTTCTTTGAAATGGAATTAAAAATTTAGTACTTTCGCGGCAGGGTTCGCGGAAGTGACCGTGTAAGATTATTGATTTTATAGAGATAGACCTGCCACGGTCGCGCCCCGCGTGGGCGCGTGGATTGAAACAATCCTATGCATTTGAACCTTCGCCCGAGCTTGTTGTCGCGCCCCGCGTGGGCGCGTGGATTGAAACCCCGAGAAGTACCACGCTTGGCGCTTGTCGTGGATGCGGCATAATCCGGACTGGAGTTTCTACTTATGGACGTTGGACACCTTGAAGGAAGCACTCGCCAGATACTCTCTTCCCTCGTGTGCCGAT